>USOC01000022.1 GCA_900556245.1 uncultured Prevotellaceae bacterium | reverse complement strand
AGCAAGCACAAGTCCGCATTCGTTTCATGTCTTTCTATAATGTATATACTTTTCTTATCTGTCACATGGGGCGTGAGATGTCGTTTTTCATGTTTCCCGGGCTGTTCAGAGACCCGGTTATGCGATATTCCGTGGTTTCCATGCCCTCTTGGGGAAGCCGGATAAGGTGTTTTTTACCTTTGGCGGGAGAAAAAGAAAGAGAGGTGATACTTCAGGAATCGTCCATTCCATCGGTGAAAAACCGGTATTGCACATTTGCAGCACCCCGAAAAGGGGAGGTGCTGCAAAAATGCAACGCTGATTTTTAGGTTATCTTCAGGGCGGAGGTTACATTTGTCCTACCCTTTATGGAGGGAGATGCAAACAAAATGTATAAGATTATTTAAGATAGTGAAATTGGGAAGCTGCCAACATATTGATAGCAGGTGTTGTTTTACTTTTGTAAACCAGTTAAAAGTAAAGAAGAAGATGACATCAATTACACCACGGCTCAATCGCTCGCGCGAGGGGCGTGATGGCAGTTATCCGCTTGTGATACAAATTATTCGCCATCGAAAGAAGAGAGAGATTTATACGCCTTACCGTTTCTGGGAGGCAGAGTTTAACACCCGTTTAGAAATGGTGGAGAACGTCGGAGGCAATCGCCGTCGTCTGCTCATTGTCCGCGAAGCCAATGAATACCTTATATATATAAAGAAGGAGTTGGAGGCTATTTGCAGATCGCTTGAAGCGGATAAGGGGAGTGCTTATACGGTGGACGACATTGTGAACGTTTATAACTACCACAATGATCTGGGCCAGGTGTTGGTATATGCCGACTCGGTGATTGCCGGGCTGGAGAATAAGGGACGTCAGGGTACGGCTGCCAATTATCGTAGCGCCCGCCGTGCGTTTGAGATATTTTTGGATGGCAGACCTTATCATTATCTTTGTGGGAAGTTTTTAGAAGAATAAAATATGAATCCGATTAAGAAGACCATCACGCTTGCCGACGGACGTACGATTACGTTGGAAACAGGGAAGTTGGCAAAACAGGCTGATGGCGCAGTAGAGTTGCGCATGGGGAACACGATGCTCCTTGCAACTGTAGTTTCGGCTAAGGAAGCCGGCGAGGGGGTTGATTTTATGCCTCTTCAGGTAGAGTATAAGGAAAAGTTCTCGGCAGCGGGTCGCTACCCCGGAGGCTTTTTGAAAAGAGAAGGCCGTGCTTCAGACTATGAAATTTTGACGGCACGATTGGTAGACCGTGTCCTCCGTCCGCTTTTCCCGGACAATTATCATGCTGATACTTTTGTGAATATCATCATGTTCTCGTCAGACGGCGTTGACATGCCCGACGCTCTTGCGGGCTTGGCGGCATCGGCGGCTATCGCAGTATCCGACGTTCCTTTCCACGGACCTATTTCTGAGGTGCGTGTCGCTCGTGTGGATGGAGAGTTCGTTATCAACCCGACTTTTGAGCAGGTTGAGCGAGCAGACATCGAACTGATGGTAGGAGCAACCTATGACAATATTATGATGGTTGAGGGCGAAATGAACGAAGTGTCGGAAGCAGAATTGCTCGACGCTTTGAAAGCGGCTCACGAAGCCATCAAGGCGCAGTGTCTCGTGCAGGAAGAGCTTGCCAAGGAATTGGCGGTAGTAAAGCGCGAGTACTGCCATGAAGTGAACGACGAAGAGCTTCGCAAGGACGTGCATGAAAAATGTTACGATAAGGCTTATGCTGTCGCAAAGGCTGGCTGCGCCGACAAGCAGTGGCGTAACGAGTCGTTTGCAAAAATCGAAGAAGAGTATCTCGAATCGCTTCCTGAGGAAGAGCGCGAAGAGAAGGCACCGTTGGTGGCACGTTATTATCATGATGTTGAAAAAGAGGCTGTGCGTCGTTGCATCCTCGATGAAGGTATCCGTCTTGACGGTCGCAAGACCAACGAAATCCGTCCTATCTGGTGCGAAACCGACTATTTGCCGGGACCTCACGGGTCGGCCGTGTTTACGCGTGGCGAGACACAGTCGCTGGCAACTTGTACGCTTGGCACGAAACTCGACGAAAAGATTCTCGATGATGTGCTCAATCAGGGCAAGGAGCGTTTCCTGCTTCACTATAATTTCCCTCCGTTCTCTACAGGCGAGGCCAAACCGCAACGTGGCGTAGGCCGTCGAGAAATCGGTCACGGCAATTTGGCGCACCGTGCATTGAAGCGTATGTTCCCGGACAATTTCCCGTATACCTGCCGTATTGTTTCAGACATTCTTGAGTCTAACGGTTCGTCGTCGATGGCTACGGTCTGTGCCGGAACGCTTGCATTGCTTGATGCCGGAGTGAAGATGAAGAAACCTGTTTCGGGTATTGCCATGGGATTGATCACAGACTACGACAGCCCGAAATATGCCGTTCTTTCAGATATTCTCGGAGATGAGGACCACCTCGGAGATATGGACTTCAAGGTGACGGGAACGGTTGATGGAATCACGGCTTCGCATATGGTTTTCATGTGTGTCGGTCTTTCTTTTGAAATGCTTGATAAAGCGTTGAATCAGGCTCGTGAAGGACGTATGCATATCTTGAATATCATCAACGAGACAATTCCTGCACCGCGCGAAGACTACAAGCCACACGTGCCGCGCATTGAGTCGCTTGATATTCCGAAGGAATTCATCGGAGCGGTAATCGGTCCGGGCGGAAAGATTATCCAGGGCATTCAGGAAGAGTCCGGAGCCATCGTTACTATCGAAGAAGAGGGAGAGATTGGTCACGTGGAAGTGGCCGCTCCTTGCAAGGAGTCGATAGACAAGGCTATGGCCCGTATCAAGGCGATTGTCGCGCAGCCGGAAGAAGGAGAAACATATACGGGAAAGGTTGTCAGCATCATGGACTTCGGTGCGTTTGTTGAATTTATGCCCGGACGTGACGGGTTGCTTCATATCTCAGAAATAGCTTGGGAGCGTTTCGAATCGATGGAAGATTCCGGTTTGCATGAGGGAGACGAAGTGACTGTGAAGTTGATTGAAATCGACAAAAAGACCGGCAAGTTCCGTCTGTCGATGCGTGCTCTCCAACCCAAGCCGGAAGGCTATGTGGAGCCGCAGCGCCAGCCTCGCGCACCGCGTCGCGAAAACGGTGGAGAGCGTCGAGGCGATAGAGGTCCTCGTCGTGATGACCGCCGGGGTGGGGGTCAGCGCCGTGACGATCGTGGCCCGCGTCGCAGCAACCATGGAGAGCCGAATGAAAACAATGACTAATCGGATTTGATATAAGTTCCATATTTTGCAGGAGGGAAAGGCAATGAGCCTTTTCCTCCTGTTTTTTTATATTTGTTATTGCGTATAATATAGAAAATATGTAAACAAGTATTAAAATAAGAGCCGCTTGATATGCATTGTTTCATATTTCAATGTAAATTTGTCGGGAAAAGCAAAATAGCCTGATACCAACCTAACATTAAAACATATGAGAAAACAATTACTGTCTTTGCTTGCCTTTGTGACCGGAGTGTCGACAATGGGGGCTGCTTCTTTTTTAATTGATGAAAAGGAGTATGAATATCAGCATCTGATAAAAAAGGAAATCGGACCGGGCGTCGTGTACAATCGTATTCGTATTCCTGATTATCCGTTGAATGTCAATTATCTGACTGTAGATTTAACAAACCCTTACAACCGGATAGAGACTCAACAAGGTCAGGAGAAAATCGGCAGTCTTGAGCGTCTTGCAGATGCCTATACTCGTATGAAGGAGGCAGGTCGCAAACCGCTTGGAGCGCAAAATGCCAATTTTTGGGTAGTCAGCGGACACGGTCTTCCCAACAACCGTTATGCGATGGGAACGACTTTCAATGCCAACGTCAAGAACGGACAAATCATCACAGAGACCAACAACTATTCCGACCAGTTTGTCGGCGGACCGACACGTTCGGGAGTAATCGGCATCGACAAGGACAAGAAGCTCTGGATTGAATCGATGGAGTATCGCGGATGGCTCTCTTCTGCAAAATGGGGTGACTGGCGGGCTGAGATTATTCAGTGCAACCGTTTCGGCCGTCGCAATGAGATGGTGATGTTCAACACATACTATCCCAACAACAAGCCATTCCAGATTATCGAGTGGGGCGATGATATCAAGGATTATCGTCTGGTGGAAGGCGAGAATACAGAGGTCTATCTTGATTTGGAGGAAGGTCAGCAATGGGCCATAGGAAAAGACTTCACTGCCGTAGTCAAAGAAATCAAGACCAAAACCAGTGGCGGCGTGCTCGGAGACTATGATCTTTGCCTGACAGCCAATGGCGACAACTATCTTCCGCATATCAATCAATTGGCAGTGGGCGACAAAGTGACGCTTAATTTCGGCTGGCGCTCGTATGATACAAATGAAATACCGGAGATTGAAAATATGGTGGGCGGCAATGCCATCATTCTTAAAAACGGCGAATTGACGGAACGTAATGTGGATGAAGAATATAATTCGCAGGTCTATTCCCGTTCGGCTTATGGAGTCAGTCAGGATGGCAAGACGCTGTTTATGCTTGTTATAGACAAATCGACAGACCCTGTCTATGGGTTGTCGAGCGGCTGCTCAACCGGAGTGGAAGCCCAGATTATGAAGCAGCTCGGTGCGTGGAATGTCTGTGCGGTGGATGCCGGCGGTTCTGCACAATTGATGTCGCAGGGTGATGTTGTCAACACAACAACGGAAGGGACGCCTCGAGCCGTTGCCAACGGCTGGATGGTCTACAGCATTGCTCCCGACACGGAACAAAGCCAGACAATTGCCCGCATTGAATTCTTGGATCCGGAAATCGTTCTTCCGATATATTCAACGTATAAGCCGGTTGTCCTCGGTTACAATGTGTATGGAGAACTTATCAACGAAGACGTGCAAGGCTTCACGCTGTCTTCCGATTCCAATCTTGGCGAAGCCAATGGGGATGTGTTCAACACATTGAATAATGTTGGAGAGGGTAACCTTACAGTGCATTACGGAGATATTACAGCAACTCGCAAAATGACGGTTGTCGATGCCGAGTTGAAAATGCGAATACCGAAAATTATCAATGACGGGCGCGAGTATCCGATAGAAGTGATTTCGATTGTTGGTTTTGATCAGTTCAGCTGTGACCCTTCTCGTCTGGAATGGACTGTGGCCGATCCGGCTGTGCTGACTGTTGCTGACGGAGTTTTGAAAGGCCAGAAAAATGGAACGACAACGATTACCGGCAAGCTTGGCGACTTTACCGTGTCGTCGGAAGTTTCGGTTGAGTTGGCGGAAGGAGAATCGATGCCGGTATATCGCAATTTCCCTGAAAACTGGTCATTGAAGCAAACTGGCGGAACAGGTTTGACTGTTTCCGAGTATGGACAAGGTCTGAAGTTTTCTTACACCGGCAATGGCGGTGCGCGTGGTGCCTATTTTTCGGCAACTGTCGACTATCAGGTGTGGAGCATGCCGAAATCGTTGCGCATTACGGTGAATCCGGGACAAGCAACGGTGAAGAAAATTTCGATAACCGCGAAAAACGGGTTGGGAGAACTTTCCGGAGCTTTCGTGTTTACGGATGAGCAACTTCCGGCGGATAAGGAAACGACGATAGAACTTCCGTTCTCAAGAATTTGGGATGTCAACGATGTGGCAATCTATCCGATTGTGCTCCAAAGTTTGCGCTTCGATATGGGTAAGTCAGAGAATGGAAAGCAATTCGATATCTTGATTCCGAAGTATGAGGCCGTCTATGGCGGAGGAAGCGGTGTCGGCGAGGTGGAGCTGACAGATGCCAGAGTTAGCGTATGGCCGAATCCTGTGGGCGACGGACTACTTCATGTGGCATTGAAGAGCTGTGCGGAAACGGTAGCTTACACCATTTACGGAACATCCGGGATGACGCTCGAAGCGGGAACGCTGTCCGGACAGGGGGATGTCATCGACGTGTCGCAGTTGCCATCCGGCATCTATTTTTTGCAGGTTATTGCCGATCAGCAGTCGGAGGTGTGCAAATTTATTGTCAAATAATCGAAAAACATTATAATACAACCAATTACTATGAGATTTAAATTACTGACTATTGCCTTGGCGGGCACACTTCTTGCGACAGCGCAGGAGGTGACAATCACTCGTCATGAGCAGTTGCTAAAGGGTGTTGAGAGTCAGGCTTATTCGCCTGTTCTTAGTGCTGACGGAGAAAAAGTATTGTTTTCTCAATCGGATTATCGTGGGCTTAAAGTCTATGATATGCAAAATGGCGTAACGACGAAGATCGCGGATGACGCTATGGCAGGATTCTGCCCGACGTTTTCGCGCGACGGAAAGACGGTGTATTTCATGTCGCAGAGCAGAGAGGATATGCGCGTGTTCCGCGAAATGAAAAGTTATGACCTCGCCAGCCGTGCGACTGCCGTTGTCGCGGAAAAATCTCGCGGGATGCTTGCGCCGGTCGCAGTCGAAGGCGGTCTTGCCGTTGTCAGCGACAATGGCAGAAAGATGATGTCGAACCGTCAGTCCGGAGTCTTTGCGTATGCGGATGGAGCCGAATTGGTGGTGGTTCGCAACGGAGTAGAGAAGCGTTTTTCTCCGGTCGATACCAAATATACCTATCTGTGGGTGTCTTTGTCGCCGGACCAGACAAAAATTTTGTTTTATGCAGGAGCAAAAGGAGCTTATGTGTGTGACCTCGACGGAAATCTTCTTGCCGACCTTGGCAAGTATTATGCGCCGGCATGGATGGGCGACGACTATGTTGTGGCTGAGAATTCCACTAATGACGGCCACCAGTATGAGAGCTGCCAGATTATGCTGCTGAAGGCGGACGGAACATTCAAGAAAGCGTTGACAAAGCCGGAGTCGATGTCGATGAACCCGACAGCATCCGCTTCCGGCAACCGCATCGTTTACAGTACCATCGACGGTCGTATGTACTTAATGGAACTGACAATTAAATGAAAAACAGAAAACCGATGAAAAAGATCAATATATTGTTAGCAGGTCTTGCCGCTACCTTGACGATGAGTGCGGCAAGTATGAAAGATTTGAAGATTTATGTCAATCCCGGGCACGGCGGCAATGATTCCGACGACCGTAACGTGGCTGTTCCTCCGTATGCATCCGGCGATCCTGAGGGCTTCTGGGAGTCGAAGAGCAACTTGATAAAGGCTCTTGATATTCGGGATATGCTGAAGAGTTTCGGCGCGGATGTCATGCTTTCGCGCACGACCAATACGACGGCCGACGACCGTGACTTGCATGAAATCGGCTATGAAGCCAACGCCTATGGGGCGGACTTCTTTTTCTCGATTCACAGTAAAGCGACCGGGACAGGCGATCGCGTCAATCAGCCTTTGATGCTTTACCGCGGATTTACGGATAATCCTGTAAGACCGGAGGCAAAGGTGATGTCGGGAATTCTTAACGATCAGCTTCTTGAAAATCAGATTGCGTCATGGTCGCACAATACGCCGCATCTGGCCGGAGACTATGACTTCTATAATTGGGGTGTCGGTGTCGGTTTGGGAGTCCTCCGCAAACTGACTGTTCCGGGCATGCTGTCCGAGGGTTCCCATCACGACTATATTCCTGAGACTTACCGCTTGCTCAACAATGAGTATTGCTGGCTTGAAGGCTATCATTTTGTGAAGTCGATAATGGAATATTTCAAAACTCCCGAATCGTTCGCTACCGGAGTGGTCTGCGGAACAGCCTACGACAGTCATCTTCGTCGTTCGGAGTCGATTTATAAAGGCATATTCTATGGTCACGACGTCTATGTTCCCCTTCGTGGCGCAAAAGTCGAGCTTTTGGCAAGCGACGGGAGGATTATCGATACTTATACGACGGACCAGCTGTTTAACGGTGTCTTCCTGTTCAAAAACGTTCAGCCGGGCAGTTACAAGGTGAAGGTGTCGCATCCTGAATACTATACGAAAGAGACGGAAGTGACGGTGGAAGCCAACAAGGTCACTTATAGCAATGCTGTTGTTGACCGTGTTCGCAATACCCCTCCGACAGTCGTGACCTACAGTCCGGTTTGGAAAGAGGGTGACGAGGCTCTGGCTTGTAACACTCCGGTGGTCCTTGATTTCAATTGGGATATGGATGTCGAATCGGTGGAGAAAAACTTCTCGATTACTCCTGCCGTAGAAGGGACAATACGTTGGGAAGACGCGCAGTATCGCATGGTGTTCGAACCGAAGCGTGCATACGATACCAACACAACCTATACTCTTAAAATCGGCAAAGAAGCGATGCACCCGGGCGGAATGAAGATGGAGAAGGATTTCGTGATGTCGTTCCGTACGAATGACTATAACATCTACGAAATCCTGCAGACCAGCCCTGCCAAGGACGGAGAAGTGCATTTCGATGCGCCTCAGGTGAAATTTATCTTCAAGAGCCATCCGCTCACAACAATCTTGAACGACAATATAGTTGTGAAGAATGCCGCAGGCGAACAACTTCCTTACAATGTGCGTTCGCGAAAGGTGAGCAAGTCGGGCGCTGATTATGGATTCTTCCAAATCAAACTGTCGAAGGATTTTGTGGTCGGAGAAACGTATACGGTAGATGTCAGTGGCGAAGTCTGCGATGAGAAAGGCATTAAGATAGCTGCTCCGTTCAGCTATCAGTTTAAGGCTGTTGACGCTTCTGTAGAATCCGCGGCTTTTGCTATGGTTGACGGACTTGACGCTGCAGGAGCGATTGTGAAGGATGATGAAGCTACTGTTGGATGCAAGACCACAACAGTGGCTCGTAATACATCCAAGGATTATTTGCTCGAAGGAGCCGCTTCCTATAAGTTGGCCTA
The DNA here is from genome assembly GCA_900556245.1 of uncultured Prevotellaceae bacterium. GTDB lineage: Bacteria > Bacteroidota > Bacteroidia > Bacteroidales > Muribaculaceae > Limisoma. The sequence goes on along the minus strand of USOC01000022.1, from coordinate 1,180 downwards.
CACGTTCAGCGCATCTGCAGATGGAGTAGCCTCATTTAAAATGGCGACTGCACCGGCGGCCAAATTCGTCATGAGCGATGCAGTAGGATTAAAGGTTTACGGCGATTTGTCGGCCAACGTGCTTGTGGCTAAGTTCAGCAACGGTCAGGATGTCAAGAAGGTGGATGTTTGTACGCTTGACTTCTTCGGGTGGAGCCATATCACTTGTCCGCTTTCTGCAATTGGAGAAGGAGAATACTCCTTGGTCGGCTTTGAAGTTCGTCAGAGCGGTGAAGTCTATGGCCTTAAAGGCGAAGTCTATCTCGACAAGATATCCAAAGGTAATGCAGAAGCCGGCGTCGAAAATGTGGAAGTTGCAGGATTGCGAATTTATCCGAACCCGGCAACAGAGTTGCTGATTGCCAATGCCGATTGCCATTTCGCCGGTATCGAACTGACTTCGATGGATGGAAAGGTTGTGGCCCGTGCCCAAGGCAACGTGTTGAACGTAACTGAAGTTGCAGCGGGTGTCTACGTGGCTAAAATTTATGCAGGTGGATCCGTATCGACTCGAAAGGTCGTAGTGAAGCACTAACGTTTTAAATAAAAGCAGGGGGATGTCAGGGTTTTGCCTTGGCATCCCTTTTTTGTGTTGCCACTTTTGCTGATTTGCGTAAAATTTGCATAAAGTCTTGAATTATTTATATCTTTGTAAAAAAATATCAAATCTGACATGAAAATTATAGCCGACAGTAGCGCTTCGCGTACCGAGTGGGCGCTGATTGAGGATGGTAAAGTTTTGGAACATGCTTTCACAAAGGGCCTGAATCCGGTGTTTCATACGCGCCGCGATATCAGCCATAGCATTCGTTTGGAATTGCCGGAGTCGTTCTTCAAGCGGCGTTGGGAGCATATCTATTTTTATGGGGCAGGATGCTTGTCTACCGCTAAGAAATAGATTGTCGATGCTACTTTGGTAGCGCAGTTCAAGACCCCGGTCACGGTAGAGAGCGACTTGCTTGGAGCGGCGCGCGGTCTTTTGGTGAATGAGCCCGGCATTGCCTGTATCTTGGGCAGTGGTTCCAACTCATGTCTATATGATGGAAAACAGATTGTGCAAAATGTTCGCTCGTTAGGATATATACTCGGGGATGAGGGTAGTGCCGCTTATATTCGAAAGGCATTTCTTTCAGATTGCCTG
>USOC01000021.1 GCA_900556245.1 uncultured Prevotellaceae bacterium | reverse complement strand
ATCAAAGCCTGCGGTCCGAAGATAAAGAATCCCGCTCCCACAAGGACTGCCGCTGTCCAGGTCAGCCCTGCCGTGTCAGGCAAGAATCTGAAAATTGTCATAAACAAAGCGGCTCCGAGCATACAAACTACACACATCCGATGCCCCTTACCTTTAAAGAGACGGTCTGTTGCCCAACCTGCAAAAAGAGTACCCAAAATGCCGGCAATTTCAAAGGCGGCAACAGTCCAGCCTGCCTCTTTAATGTCTAGGCCACGACTTTCTGTGAGAAACTTTGGGCCCCAGTCGAGCACGCCCATACGGACAACATAGACAAACAAATTAGCGACACAGAATGTCCAGACCCAACGGTTCTTCCAAACCATTTCCAGTTCAAATTTCTTGCGAGCTTTCGCATCCTTCTTTCCTTCATAACTTCCTAACCCCGTGTCGGGCAAATCAGGAAGATTGACGTCTTTAGGTTCGTCACGAAGACCGGCAAATATCAAAACGGCTCCGGCCACAGCAAGACATGCCGGCACCCAAAAACACCATTTCCAGGCCCCGATATGAGAAGCATAGAGCAAGGCCTGCTCAGCGGCATCCGCCACGTTATTGTTCGTCAGATTCTCTGTTATTCGACGCACGACCTCCGCATTATCACTCATGTTCACACCCAACGACCCCATCAGATAACCGCACACTACTACAGCCAAGGCCGCACCAATCGAGTGAGAACAGTTCCAAATAGACATTTTGGTCGCTAGTTCTGAAGGATGAATCCAGTGAGGAAGAATTCGGGCACACGGAGGATAACCCATCCCCTGAAAATATTGGTTGAGAATAATCACAACACCCATTACAAGGATAAGGGTTTCGACCATTTTAGGCCCATTTTCGACGCCGGTCAGCCAATAGCTGAAATCCGTACCGAAACCGAATGCAAAGTTAGCAAACGCACAAAGCAGAAGACCAAGAGCCATAACAACACGGCCTTTAATTCTATCCACCAAATAGCCGTTGATGAAACGGGAAAAGCCGTATACCAGAGATCCTGCAAATATAATCCAGCCAAAGCTCTTGTTGCTGATGCCATATTCGGCAGTCAGACCCGGCATGGCCAACGAAAAGTTTTTACGCACAAAATAGAAAATGGCGTAACCTATCATTGTCACAAGAAGCGTACGCATCTGCCACGACATGAAGCGTTTCTTGTGGCTTCCCAGCGAACTATAGACACTATCTTTCATTTCTATTCAGTTTTTTGCTATTTTTTTCGTTCTACAAGATATTGCTCTTCCTTATAGGTCACTCCCATAAAGACGATTGAAAGGGCACAAGCCGCAAGGAGCAACAAGAAGGTCCAATCCCATCCGAAGTGTTCAGCCACATAACCAAGCAACATATTAGCCAGAATAGCCGTTCCGAAAAAATAACCGAAGAATCCGGTCAAACCCGCAGCTGTTCCTGCCGCATTTTTAGGTGCCAAATCCAGTGCTTGCACACCGATAAGCATCACTGGCCCGTAGATAAAGAATCCCACGCCAATGAGAGCTGACACAGCTATCGTCAAGTTGTCGATAAACAGCCAATAAAGGACTATAAACACAGCTACAAGAGCCATAAAGATAATCGTTGGCAATGCACGGCGGCCTTTGAAGAGTTTGTCCGAAAGCCATCCGCAAATCAACGTTCCGGGGATAGCCGCAAATTCGTATGCGAAATAAGCCCATCCGGCATCTTTCATATCAAAACCTTTTTCCTTTAAAATGGAAGGCGCCCAATCAAGACAACCGTACCGCACCATATAGACGAAAGCATTTGCCAATGCGATGAACCACAAAAATTTGTTATTCAACACATACTTGAAGAAGATTTCCTTCATAGAGAGGACTTTTTCCTGATTCTCGCTATAGTTCTTAGGATAATCATTGCGCCATTTTTCCACAGATGGCAATCCACAGGACTGAGGGGTGTCACGAAGCAGACAATATGCCACTATCGCTACCAGAATAGCCACCGCTGACGGGAACAAGAACGTTCCGGCCAAGAAATAATAGGATTGGTATTGTCCGTAGAACCAAGAGCCAAACCACGTTGCCCCATAAACAGCCATTGGTCCGACTAAGGCTCCGCCAACATTATGGGCGCAGTTCCAAATAGACATCATGGTGCCACGCTCCGTCTGCGAGAACCAGTGAGTCATTACCCGTCCACACGGAGGCCAACCCATACCGTTAAACCATCCTATCAAAAAGTTGAGGAAACCCATCAAAACGATGGCGAAGCTGTGGTTCTCCGGTCCTAAAGCGGTAATCGGCACCACCATAAACATCATCGAAATCGATGCAAGAATCAAACCCAACGGAAGGAATTTGCGCGCATCGCTACGGTCCGAAACCGAACCCATCAAGAATTTCGACAATGCATACGCCACTGCATTCATTGCAAGCACAGTACCGAGCTCGCCTTTTTCAAAGCCGAATGGAGCAAGCATAGGTATCGCCAGTGAGAAATTTTTGCGAACAATATAGAACGCCGCATATCCTACAAAAGCCCCGATAAACACTTGCCATCTCAAAGCTTTGTATCTACGATCCGCTTCCGGACCTGTCTGTTCAGTCTTGTACGCTGGAGGCGTTAAAAAATTCGACATGATATCAATTATTTTAAAGTAGTTAGTTTTATGTTTGTTTCGTATAAAATACTTATCTATTAAGTTGGGCTGTTGCCTCCAAGTCAAGCGACCGGGCAAGAACGCTTATCGGATGTTCCACCTTGGCACTGGTAGACATTTCTATCTGCCACTTGCAAGTCTCGCAATCCGTAGCTACCAAATCGACACCGGCCTCCTCGATTGCAGCGAAGAGAGACGCACCGATTCCCTGAGATGTCGCATAATTCTCCTTTTTGAATCCGTAGGTTCCGGCGATGCCACAACACTGCGATGGCAACACAAGCAAATCTACGTTTGGAATCTGTCGCAACAAGTCAATAGAATAGAACGACCAGCCAAGTTTTTCCATATGACAAGGCGTATGGTAGGCGACCTTAAGCTTAATGTTGTCACGGAACTTCAACTTGACACCCCCTTCATCAATAAGGCGATATACAAAACGGGTCACCAACTCAATATTGTCGCGGACATCAGCATTCTCTACACCAAGCAAATGAGGATACTCATCGCGCATCGTAAACGTACACGTAGAAGATGCCGCAATAACAGGGCGACGTTCGTCGTTGACAGACTTGCGAATCGATGCAATATTCAGTTCGGCCTGTTTCCGAGCCTGATTTATAAGTCCGTTTGACACAAGTGCCACACCGCAACATTTTTCCTTTTCAAGAAGATGAACGCCATACCCAAGAGCATTCATCACAGAAACAACATCCTTTCCAAGTTGCGGATAATTATAGTTGATATAACAACCGTGGAAGAAGCTGACGTGATTGCGATAGCCGTCCTGTGAAGGGGCAGCGTCGCGCTTGAACCACGTTTCAAACTTCTGACCCGAATATTTTGGGAAAGTGCGACGATGGTCAATCTTAAGCACTCCGTCCATCAACGACTTCACCGGCTTCAACGACAAAGTTGTGTTGACAATCGGTGCGAATGCCGACGACATTGTTCCTACAATATCCGTATTTGCCAACATAATGTCGCGAAGTTTCGGCTTTTTCTTACTATAGTTGATGCGTGCCAACTGGATGATATCGCCGATTTTTACATTCGACGGACATGCCACTTCACAACGCTTGCAATTAAGGCAATACTTCAAGGCTTCATCGAAAAACTCTCCTCTTTTCAAACGAAGACGTTCTCCGTCCGGACCTGCCTGCTTGGGTCCCGGATAATTCGGATTAACGGGAACCACAGGACAATACACAGTACAGACAGTACACTTGATGCATTGCTCAAAATTATTCTCGCTGATATTTTGTTCCTGTATATTCATTTCCTCTGTTTATTTCAAATTATCGGCAATTTTCAATGCAGTCAGCATCGCTACTCCAGCCCCACAACCTTCTTGGATAGGGTCAAAACCGCTAAGAACCGAGCCGGCTACATACAAATTATCAACAGTTTTTCCACCCTTTTTTGCATGGAAATCGACATCTATCGCTACTCCGAACATCATATATTTTTGCGCCTTGAAAAAATCAGCGTCATACCACGCTCCGCGATTCTTGTCGTAGTCGACGTCCAAACCGAACACCGGCTCGACTACTCCCGAGGGACGGGCTACAAGACCATTACTAAAGAAACTGCCCGTTGCAAGAACGAAATTTTCTGCGGACAATCCGATGTTGCCATGATTCACAGAATAGACTGTCTTCACGCAATTCCCTTCCATTTCGGCCTTGATAATATTGTCGCCGAGCATAAACACGCCGCCAAAACGTTCGAATTCTCTTCGAAGCGTCTGCTGCGTGCGAATGCCCGCGACGGATGGCGGCATTGTCGGCATCAGTAATGTCGACGGAATCTCTTCTCGTAACACTTTCACAAGCTTCGGTGAAGAAAGTCCGAAGACTGCCGGCAACACCACCATATCAACCCCAATAGAGTAATTTTTCAGTAAAGACAACAGGTTGCTGAACACTGTTTGATTTTCAAGCACTTTGGCTATATTGGTCGACCTCATTTCGGTAGGGCTCACCCTTAGCCTGTCCAATTCAGGCAGACGGATATTTTCAATGCTGCATGTCGCACCATATTCCTCCAATTGAGTCGCAATAAATTTCGTATTAAAATCCAGAAATCCGGAAAAATTCAAGATTCGCAACGTCTTGCCTGCGAAATCTTTCATCCCTTTAAAACGCGTGAAATCAGAAATTGTCAACCACGACGGCTTCAACACTCCCATCGGCGTCACATGATAACCATTCTGTTCTTCGCTTCCTTCTACCTCCACGCCACATTCTATCAGTTGCGATTTTGCCTTCTGCGCATATTTCGCAAAATCATCACCAAATTTCGAATACGGGTGACTTTCGGGCAATTTAGAGACAGAAACTACAGGATTGACAACTTTTTCGCCTCCAGGAAGACGGCTGAGCAAATCGAAAGAACCCGATGAAAAATGCAAGGCGCTTTGTCCCGCTGATACAATCGCACATTTCACACCGCGCTTCTGAAGGCTGATGCCACATGTCAGACCGCTAAGTCCTCCACCTATAATAATTGTATCGAATCTCATAAATTATCGTTTAATTCCATTCCACAAACTCCGTCGTAAATCCAACGCGTAAATTCATTTTCCCGAAGAGCATCACCCCACGCTACCGGATAAACACCTTTCCAGCGCTCGTTTAGGAAGGACACCAAATCCGCCTTTGCCGTCTTTGCACAATTTTGGGCATCTCCGAGCAATCCGGCCGCACGACAGGCACAAAGTTCGCCCTGACAAGTTCCCATACCTACGCGTGTACGACGACGCAGATCGACCAGATTATTCACATGAAGCTCATTCAACGCATATTTCACCTCTCCCACCGTCACGTCTTCACATTCACAGACAAGACTATTGTCCAATTCGCTTTCGGAAGGAATCCGCTCTGCCAAATCTCCATGACGATTGACCGCCGACTTTTTCGAACGCTCTACAACCACAGATTTCGATGTAACCTCCTTGCGTTCTCCGCGTGAACCGGGGAGGGCTTCATCTTTTGTCACACAAGACTTCTCAACTCCGAGTTTCTTACAAGCCAAATCTGTTGCCCATTCTGCCATAAGACGATACGTCATCAGCTTACCACCGGTAATCGTAATGAATCCTGGCACACCGTCTCGATTTTCGTGGTCAAGAAGCACAATGCCTCGACTGATATTTCGACCGGTCGGATCATCATCGGATGCCACAAGCGGACGCACACCCGCATAAGCACGAAGAATTCGTGTCGTCGCAAGCGACGGAGCGAGCTTTTCTCCCTCTTTGAGAAGCAAATCCACCTCATCCGGAGTCACCCGCATATCATCGACTTCATCAAAGCCCACATGACTGGAGGTCGTCCCTATCAAGCAAATCGTGTCTCCAGGAACTAAAATATCTGCATTGGCAGGCTTACGACAACGGTTCAGGACGACATTGTTCACTCGATGACCGAAAATCAACAAAGAGCCCTTTGCCGGATACATATTAACTTTCACACCGGCCATTTCCGCAATGCCATGCCCCCAGATACCACCGGCATTAATCACAATCGGCGCATAAAATTTTTTACATTCTTTCTTCTTGTGGGACAAAACCTCTACCCCTATCACCCGACCCTGCTCCTGAATGAGCGACTTCACTTCATCATAGACAAGAACATAAGCCCCATGGGCCTTGGCATCAATCACATTGGCCAATGTCAGACGTAACGGGTCGACCGAACCGTCCGGCACCTTGACAGCTCCTATGAGTGACGGATTCGCCGACGGCTCTATGCGTCTGGCCAACGCCGGATCTATAATCTCAGCCGAAATGCCGGCCGCTTGACACGCCTCGACAAATGTCGACTGATAGGACAAATCATCTTCCGGCAAAGTAAGAAACAATCCGTCATTCTCCTCAACGCAATGACTCGCTATCTTACGGAGAATCATATTCTCTTTGATACATTCCGTTGCAGACTCTTTGTCTGTCACCGCATAACGCGCGCCACTGTGAAGCAAACCATGATTTCGCCCGGTTGCACCTGTCGCAAAATCGAAACGTTCAACAAGTAGGACACGCAAACCGCGCAAGGAGCAATCGCGCGCCGTACCGGCTCCAGTTGCTCCACCTCCTACAATAATCACATCATATTCGTTTTCTTTCATTGCGCTTATATAAACTTATCCAAGACACATTGTGTAAACTTTGTTTACGAAACTGCCATTGTTTCATTTCGCAACAAATATAAAACACATTTTTGTAACAGCGAAATAAATTTGATGTTTTTTTACAAAAAAATTTCCAACCCTTTCATTCCAAAACATTCCACCCCTCCAACCGGAAAGCTAACTGTCATTTTTACAAGTTTTTACAAGATTTCACCTCACCAATGGATATGCTTCGAAAAAAAATGCGTAACTTTCGGAAAAATTACTAACTACGCTCAAAGCATTACGAAATGACCAAGGAAGAACGACAAGCAATCATTATGAATCTGCTGATACACCGAGACTCCATTCTGGTTTCAGACTTGGCGGAGCAACTCAATGTATCATCCGTAACCATCAGAAAGGATTTGACTGAACTCGAAAGAGAAAAGAAGTTATACCGCAACCACGGCAAGGCAATTCTAATCGACCCATACAGCGAAAACAAGAATGTCAGCGAAAAAGAAAGACTCCGCGTAGAGGAAAAGCGCATCATTGGAACTGCAGCCGCAGCCATCATCAAACCCCGCGACTCAATACTGATAGCATCAGGCACTACAATGCACGCTTTAGCACGCAACATACAGACTTCCGACCGTCTAACCGTCATCACAGCATCTCTTGAAGTGGCATCGATTCTTTCCAAAGAAAAAGACATCGACATTATCCAGTTAGGAGGCCTACTTCGGCACAGCAGCCTTTCCGTTGTCGGGAAATATGCCGAAGAAGCGTTACGCGATTTTTCTTGCAACAAACTCTTCCTGGGTGTCGATGGTATTGATTTGGATTTTGGAATCACAACTACCGACATGATGGAAGCGGCCCTCAACCGTAAAATGATACAAGCCGCTCAAAAAACCATTGTCCTTGCCGATTCATCAAAATTCGGCCGCCGAGGTTTCAGCAAAATTGCCGACATGGAAGAAGTTGACCAAATCATCACTGATTCGGGAATTAGCACATCTACGGCACAAACCATTGAAGAAATGGGTATCGAACTGACCATTGTCCCCCTATACTAAAACAATACACCTTATTATAAACAAAAGCGTCCGGCAACAACGGACGCTTTTGTTTTTACAGCTCTCTCATACGATACAATAAAGGGGAATAGACTCTACGTCCCACTCCCCCTTTTGGTCAAGTGCAAGCAATCTGTTTATTAATAAGCAAACATAGGATAGTTGCACATAATAGAGTTGACTTTTTCGCGAACCGACTTGATAACAGCATCATCATCATGATTACTCAAGACAGTATCAATCATCTCAACAATTTCGCCCATTAATTCCTCTTTTGCGCCACGGGTTGTGATAGCCGGAGTGCCAAGACGAATACCAGAAGTCTGGAACGGTGAACGACTGTCAAACGGAACCATATTCTTATTGGCAGTAATATCAGCATCAACAAGCACCTTTTCTGCGACTTTTCCGGTCAATTCCGGGAAACGCGTCCGCAAATCGACAAGCACACAGTGGTTATCAGTACCACCTGACACAATCTTGTAACCCTTCGCCAACAAAGCTTCAGCCATGGCACGCGCATTCTTGCGCACCTGTTCCTGATATCCCTTATATTCCGGAGTCAACGCTTCGCCAAAAGCCACAGCCTTTGCGGCAATCACATGCTCAAGCGGACCTCCCTGCACACCCGGGAATACGGCAGAGTCCAAAATAGCCGACATCTTCTTGACAACCCCCTTTGGAGTGGTCTTACCCCAAGGATTATCAAAATCCTTACCCAAAAGAATCAAGCCTCCGCGCGGGCCACGAAGTGTCTTGTGGGTCGTTGAAGTGACGATATGCGCATATTTCAACGGATTGTCGAGCAAACCGGCTGCAATCAGACCTGCCGGGTGAGCCATGTCAATCATCAGCAAAGCTCCAATCTCATCTGCAATCTTGCGCATCCGAGCATAATCCCATTCACGCGAATAAGCGCTCGCTCCTCCGACTATCAACTTCGGACGCTCACGCAGAGCCACTTCTTCCATCATGTCATAATCGACCAGACCACTATCCTCTTTCACTCCATATTCAAGCGCATGGAAGCAAAGTCCGGAAAAATTCACAGGAGAACCATGACTGAGGTGACCGCCATGCGACAGATTCAAACCAAGGAATTTATCTCCGGGTTTCATCACGGCCATAAACACAGCCATGTTGGCCTGAGCTCCGGAATGGGGCTGCACATTGGCATATTCCGCACCGAACAACGTTTTCACGCGTTCAATGGCAAGCGACTCGGCTTCGTCTACAACCTGACACCCACCATAGTAACGGTGGCCCGGATAACCTTCGGCATACTTGTTGGTCAGGCAAGACCCCATAGCCTGCATCACTTGGTCACTGACAAAGTTTTCAGAAGCAATCAGCTCGATACCTTTCTTTTGGCGCTGATGTTCACGCTCGATAATGTCAAAAATCAAAACGACTCTTTTCATATCTATACAAAATAGTTATAGTTAGGTTATTTCAGTTTCTTTTGCACCGACCATCCGAATTTACCGACGGAGTTGCCCAGTTCATAATAGTTGCCATGGGCATAAGCCAACAGCCCGGCAGCGCCCATGTCAAATGCTCCGCTTTCCGGATCGAGAAAACGCTCGTCGGCAAGCGTGCAAAGCACATCAGATATAAACATGTCATGAGTCCCCAAGGGGATGATTTCCTTCACACGACATTCTATCGACATCGGAGACTCCGCCACATATGGAGCCAAAACCATCGTTCCTTTTCGCGGTGTCAGGCCTGTCTCTTCAAACTTACGATAGTCTCGGCCCGAACGCACTCCGCACCAATCGGTTGCCCGAGCCATCTCTACCGAAGTCAGATTAAGCGTAAACTCCATATTTTCTTTAATCAATCCATAGCTATGGCGCTCTTTTCTCACCGAAATATAGCACATAGCCGGATCCGAACAAATTGTCCCGACCCAGGCCACTGTGATTAAATTATAGTCCTCCGGCGACGACCCGCACCCCACCAGCACTGCAGGCAACGGATAAATCATTGTGCCTGGACGCCATACCTTCTTTTCTCCTGCGGTCATTTCAATTCAATTTCGTCACGGACCAGCGAACGCTCACAATAATGGCATTTGATAACCACATTGTCCTTGTCAATCACATGGAAGCGGGTCTTCATCGGC
>USOC01000020.1 GCA_900556245.1 uncultured Prevotellaceae bacterium | reverse complement strand
TCTCGATTTCAGTTTCGTAATAAGCTCCAAACATTCCATCCTTGTTTTCCCCGGATACGACATATACGCCCCACCAGCCATCGATGACAATCATGCCATCCTCGGTAATTTTACCGGTTACAGGCGCAGACCGGTCCGGTGTCCCGTTTTAAAGACATGTCGCGAAATCAATGTCCCCATAGTTTTCGGTTGTTGCAAGCACTTGATTCGGGATGCTGATACGTCCCGTCGCCAGATCTACTCCCGCTTTCAGAACAACTCCTTTATCCCAAAAATTCGAGATAGTGATACTGTCTTTTCCCTCAACGGGAGCTATCTCACAATCTCGTCCACCGGCAGCGATACTGGATGCCAAAGACTTATAAGTAAGCACATAAGTCCCTGCCAGTTCTGCTGTATTAGCCACTTTGCGAGGCAATCGGTAAGTTCCTCGCTTCTCCAACGGCATCACAGACGCCGACTCTTGCAGCATCCCAACATCCCCCATCAAATTGAGAGAACGATTGCCGAACAGCTGAATGCCGACTACATCCGAACCTCTCAAATTGACCGGGTTCTGAGCGATACTTCTTACCTCTGCCTTCCCGGTTTCCGAACCGAAGGCTGCCGGAATCGCCGTAAAGCCCAACAGGATTCCAACCATCCAATAGGTAAATTTCTTCATTTCGCTAATATTAATGTTGTTTGAAAATTAGACCAACCAGCCAATGCGCAGCACCGGCAGATTGGGATATCGGTTGATTAATGCACTATTTTTTCAGCGTTTAAACCGTCTGTAACAATCAGTAATCCGCGTTCCGTCAAGCGGATATGCGCTTCTCCACGATATTCTCGTGCACGAGCCACCAAAGAGCCGTCGGGTCGGAAGACTCGCACAACAGCCCCTTTCCGCAGATTCGTGACAGACAACCGGCCTCCGCCACAGACCACTCCCATACCTTCGCTTAACTCTGCGCCATTGTCGATAACATCCGAGTAACCGTCATCAAATTTAAAGGTCACATTGTCAATATAGCAATAGTCTGTATCACTCCCAAAGTATTCGCATATCCGGATTTTTGCTTTCTTGTCAAGCAAAGGATTAAAGATTTGCAACTCAGAGCTACCGGCGTAGACGCTAATATTCTCTACTCCTTCACTGTTCTTCATCATACGCCATGTTGCGCCACCGTCTGTCGAATACTGACACCGGATTACAACTGCCGATGAACCAGAATTGCTGACTTTGAACGCTATTTGCTGCAGATTTCCCCCAAGATCCGATGTCGTGATTTCCCCTTTTTTGAGCAATCCCGCCGCCTTTTCCCCAGTTCCCCACTCTCCTGCCGGGATTATGGCTGCCGAAGAAAAATCCCATTTGCAGAACCGTCCTCCAACTCCTTGAAAATCGCCAGACGACAAAGGCATTGTCTCAAAATCTTCCACTTCAGTCGGAGTATTATCGGACCTGACCGTAAAATAAATAGTCTGGCCAACTTCCGCGATATCGCTTAAGACAAAAGGGGTGGAAATGCCAGCCCACGAACTGATAGACGGTTCCGTTGAATTGGTCAGCTCAGTGATTTCTCCGGTTCCGGGAAACGGGTCTCCGTCCGAGTCAACGACTTTCGAACCGTTAGATTTCGGGGTTGCACGCAATAGTTCATAATAGTTATGGACCGGATTCACATTGACATCGTTGTTTTTCCACGCTTCAGCATCAGCCGTGTCAACCCTGAAAACGAGCATCCCATGTCCGGGCAAATACTCATCCCATTTGTTTTGCTGACGATTTTCAATGATAAAGAATTCATTACCGACACCTGAATTAATCCGGTAACCCGCATTGGACCGGTCGATAGATTCAAGGCTAAAATCTCCGGAAGCGTCTATCAGCTGTGGCTTGGAAAACCCGCTCAGACAACGTTGAAACAAGGAATAGCCTGCCGGAGTCTTCGAACGATTCAAATAGCTCCCTTGTGCCATAAGCGACCACTGTCCGGGTGTTACACTCGTTCCGCCACTACCTTCATAATCGGTGTCATACTCATCTTTTAAACCGAGAATATGGCTGAACTCATGACAGATTGTGCCTATCCCGTCAAGCTGCCGCGACTCCGGACGCCCATAGAGTTCTACCGAACAAGCATAGCGACCAAGACGAACGCCATCGGCAGAAACGCCCATCAATGTCGAGGCATGAGGCCATAACAGACGCTCATCATTCCCGGAATAATTTGAACCACCTCCTGCAAAAATAAAGAACACCATATCGGCAGTGCCATCTCCATTGGTGTCATACTGCGAAAAATCGATCGTCGAGTCCGCCGCCTCACAGACACTACGCATAATTACCGGTGCATTGGCATGCTTCTGCATATCATATTGGGAATAGTTGATTCTGACAGGCCCGACAACATCAAAATGCGGATTAAACAGTCCGCCGGAATTGTCATAAAAATAATCGCGGACGCTGCCTGTACATTCGACTTTTTCAGGTATCAGCGAACCGGCTTGTTAAGCATCTCATCATAGAATGCCTGCGCATCATCACGAGAAAAGGCGCAATCATTATATTCCACCAAAACGACCAACCCCTTGAAGTTCTCATAACCATAATCACGCTCCAAAGCATAGCGCCCACCTGATGCTACCATCTGCCGAAATACTTGAAGACGAGCCTTCTGTTGCTCCGAAAAATCCGGGCGTAGATTTTTGGGCAACAAATCCAAATGGCTGCGTTCTTTGTCCGAACGCAGCCCTGCATCATGCGCAGCCACTTCTGAAGCGACCAACAGACCCTTGCTTTTCTGGGCATAAGTCCAAAATCCATTCTCATGACGCACGACGGAATAGCCGTCGAGTGTCGTTTGCCACGACAAAAATTCATCGCCATGCAATACCAATGTCACTTGGGATCCATCAGGATTCAGACAGACCGATTCATCAGGACATGCCGTTACCCCAAACACTTCGGTGGCACTTGCCAAAGATGCCGCCACGACAGATAATAGCGCAAGTTTTCCCATCAGAAAAAGGTGTTAGTAAATATTTCTAAATTCCAACACAAATATATATATAATAGTCAATAAAAATTGTACAGGCATTACTATGTTTTAATTATTTATAACTTTTCAGTCTTAAGTTATGATTTAAAACTAAAACAACCCACCAAACTACAAAGTCAAACTTACGCCATTTCCTATAGCCACCCACGAAAAATGCGGAATGCTTCACAGCATCCCGCATTTTTTTTGTGGTTTTAACCACTGACAACTAATGAAAAATTTATTGATGCCGAAAAGAAGCCACTCTTGCTGACTAAGGCATCATTATTCTATTTCTTCAAATTTTGCGTCGGAAATTTGCGGTTCGACAGGAAAATCCCTATGCGTTTGTTGCTTGGGACGCTCTTGCGGATCTTCGATGATTTCCTCAAATTTGACATATTCCCCATCATCTCTACTAAAGACTTTCGATTTGGCATGCGGAGACTGAGCCGGCTCTTCTTCATAACGCCGCCCGCCAAAGGGACTCGACCCTGCGGCTTGCTTGAATTGTCCGGTCACTTTCCGCTTCAAATTCCACAACGAATAGACAACCTTGACTACCGGAATCAAGATGATTAACAGAACAATTAAAAACAGAAAAAACAGGATTTGCACTTTTTCGAGTCTTGAGTTTTACATTTCTATAAACAACCTACGACTACATTTGTTCATTTCGTTTAGCCGTAAGAGACAGAACAATATAGAACAATATGGTCCATACCAATCCCGCCAGCTGGGCATAAGCAACGAAAGAAACCGCTCCAATCAGCAAGGCATAGCGGCGCACATTGTCGCGCAACGCAAAGTTTTTCACCTTAAGCGAGAACATCCGAAACCGCGACACCATCAAAAGCGGGAATACGACAAGAAACAGCGACATACGGAAGTCTCCGACATAGTGATACTGCATGTTCCACGCAATCATCCCTATCCAGAAAATGGCATTCGCCGGAATCGGAAGTCCGATAAACGAAGAGGTTTGACGGTCATCGATGTTGAATTTCGCCAGACGGATTGCCCCAAACACAACAATCAGGAATGAGAGATACGCCCACGGTGTATCAGCAGAGAAATGCTGCATCATGTTAAACGTAAGCATCGCAGGCGCCATTCCGAAACTGACAAGATCTGAAAGAGAATCAAGCTCTTTCCCAAGAGCGGAATAAGCGTGCAAAAGACGGGCCGACAGGCCGTCACAAAAGTCGAACACAACTGACATTCCCATAAAGACAAAGGCCAGCTCATAGCCGTGAAGCCCGCCAAAGGGCTGTTCGGCAAACCGGAAAGAAAAGACGCATGCCAGACTCCCAGACAAAAGGTTCAGACAGGTGATGGCGTTCGGTATGTTTTGCTTAATAGCGCGTAGAAATTTCATTATCAGAATTATTTATCATTTTTCAAGCGGGCGATAGGCGTAATCCCCCCCACCGTTTTATCCCCTATTTTCACAAATATCTCAGCGTCGAGCGGTAAATAGATGTCGACTCGCGAGCCGAATTTGATAAATACAAGATGAGCCGACAAATCGGCCGTAACTCCCGGACGTGCATATGTGACAATACGACGGGCGATAGCTCCCGCTATCTGACGCACAAGTATACGAGTCCCGTCTTCGGTGCGGATAACCACCGACGAGTGTTCGTTTTCTGAACTTGATTTTGGCAGATAGGCAGCCCGGAAACGCCCCGGCTGATACTTGACGGTCTCGACGACCCCATCCACGGGATACCAGTTGGCATGGACATTAAATACAGACATGAAGACCGAAAGCTGAATGGCTTTCCCTTTCAGGAAATCCCGCTCCTCCACTTCTTCCAAAGCGACGACCACACCATCGACCGAAGATACAACCGTCCCCTGCCGCTCGCCCTTGAACGAACGCTGCGGAGAACGGAAGAAATTAACAACCAAGCCCATCACCACCAGCAGGATGCCCCACAAAACGACGGCAATGGCAGTCGACTTCGATGCGACAAAAAGATAGATCGGAATGCTCACGACTATCAATATCAACAACAATGCCAATATGATATTGACACCTTCTCTATGTATTCTGACTCCCATTATTTCTGTTTTACAAAGCAAAAATATAACAAATTATTGAAAAATAAAACTGATTCATCACATTCCCCCTTTCCCCAACACATTTTCCTCAAATCTTCGCTCCCTGCAAAGCACGAATCCACATGGAAAGAACGACGTGAAAAAAACGGGTATTTCGCATATGCGCACACGCCTGATGTGTAGATTCTTGCTGATTTATGAGAAAATTTCCGTAACTTTGCACGACTTGGCACT
Source organism: uncultured Prevotellaceae bacterium (assembly GCA_900556245.1). Taxonomy (GTDB): domain Bacteria; phylum Bacteroidota; class Bacteroidia; order Bacteroidales; family Muribaculaceae; genus Limisoma. Next base: position 4,659 of record USOC01000020.1, on the reverse strand, counting down.
ATCAAAAACGACATATATGACAAAATCCGAAAAAACGGGGCCACGACCAAACAGATGGAAACCCGACAGCATATACTCCTGGACAGTAGACGAAGAAACTACGCTCCTCGACGCACTCGCAAAAAAACTGACCGACCACAAGCGAACGGCTATCAAGACTCTCTTGAAATACGGGCAGGTCGCTGTCGAATCGACTCCGACAAAGCAATTCGACACAGGGCTGCATCCAGGCAACACCATATCAGTCAATTTCACACGGCCGTTTAAGGTGTTTTCGCACCCGCGCATCCGTTTGGTCTATGAAGACGACGACATCATCGTCATCCATAAAGGCAGCGGCATCCTGTCTGTGTCGACCGACAACCAGAAAGACGGAACAGCCTACAGCATCCTGCGAGACTACCTGAAGGACAAAGACCCGCGTTTGATGCTTTTTGTGGTTCACCGTCTCGACCGCGACACCTCCGGGCTGATGATGTTTGCCAAGAACGTCGAAGCCAAAGAAGCGATGCAGCACAACTGGAACAACATGGTCCTCGGGCGGAAATACGTGGCCGTCGTGGAAGGGAAAGTCGAAGAAGCTGAAGGCACGATTCGCAGTTATCTCGGCGAAACGTCCCAGTTCGAAGTCTATTCCACGCAAAACCCTGAAGAAGGACAACTTGCCATCACCCGCTATCGCAGACTTTCGACAAAAAACGGATATTCGCTGATGGAGCTAAGCCTCGACACGGGACGTAAAAACCAGATTCGCGTCCATATGAAAGACCTTGGCCACCCGATTGTCGGCGACCGCAAATACGGAGCAAAAAACAGCCCGATTCACCGGCTTGCACTCCACGCCCAAACACTACATTTCGCCCATCCGAGGACGAAAAAAGAAATGTTCTTCGACACTCCGGTTCCGGCACGGTTCATGTCGTTGTTGAAATAAGAGAGTTTTGCCGGTCTTGCCGCCGGTATTCAGGATTTTATTTGTAAATTTGTGCGGTGCTTGGCCGACGGCTGTTGTCGCCACACCGAATTTGAAAAATAGTTGACTATGAACATATCGTATAACTGGTTGAAAGAATACATCGACTTCAACCTATCCCCCGAAGAAGTATCGGCTGCGCTGACATCGCTCGGACTCGAGACCGACGGCGTGGAAACTGTAGAATCCATCAAAGGCGGTCTTGAAGGTCTGGTGGTAGGCAAAGTGCTCACGTGCGTAGAGCATCCCAACAGCGACCACCTGCACATCACAACCTGCGACCTCGGCGACGGAACGCCCGTACAAATTGTCTGCGGCGCCGCCAACGTTGCAGCCGGGCAACACGTTGTTGTGGCCACTGTGGGCACGAAGCTCTATGACGGCGACAGCGAATTTACCATCAAAAAATCGAAAATCCGCGGTGTAGAGTCGTTCGGAATGATTTGTGCAGAAGATGAAATCGGTGTCGGCACGTCGCACGACGGCATTATCGTCCTGCCAGAAGATGTGCGTCCCGGCACACTCGCCAAAGACTACTACAACGTCAAGAACGACTATACTTTTGAAGTCGACCTGACACCAAACCGCATCGACGGCGCATCCCACTACGGCGTGGCGCGCGACCTTGCTGCCTGGCTGAAGGAAAACGGGCAGGAGCCCAATCTCCGCCGTCCGTCGGTAGCAGACTTTGCCCCCGACCGCAAGGACGGTGCAATCCCCGTAGAAGTCGAAGCGCCTCAAGCATGCATCCGCTACTCCGGACTGACCATCCGCAACGTGAAAGTTCAAGAAAGCCCCGAATGGCTGCGCAACTGCCTTATTGCTATCGGACAACGTCCAATCAACAATATCGTCGACATCACGAACTTCATCCTCAACGCATTCTGCCAGCCGCTCCACTGTTTCGACTTGGCAAAAGTGAAAGGCGGAAAAATCGTGGTTCGCACTGCCAAACAAGGCGCAAAATTCGTGACACTCGACGGCGTGGAACGCACAATGGACGAACGCGACCTGATGATTTGCAACGCAGAAGAGCCGATGTGCATCGCCGGCGTATTCGGCGGTCTTGATTCCGGAGTGACCGACCAGACCACCGATATCTTCCTCGAATCGGCCTGCTTCCATCCCACATGGGTCAGAAAGACAGCGCGCCGCCAAGCCCTCAACACCGACTCATCGTTCCGCTTCGAACGTGGCGTCGACCCCAACAACACGGTCTATGCGCTGAAATTAGCCGCTATGATGATCAAGCAATTGGCCGGCGGTGAAATCTGCGGCGAAACTGTCGACATCTACCCCTCGCCTGTCAAACCGGCGGAAGTGTCGCTCTCGTTCGAATACCTCAACTCGATTATCGGGAAAGCCATCAATCCGGAAACGATAAAACGCATTCTCACTTCGCTCGAATTTGATATCGCAAGCGAGCACGACGGAGTGCTCGAGCTACGTGTGCCGACCTACCGCGTCGACGTCACACGCCCCTGCGACGTGGCTGAAGAAATTCTTCGCGTCTACGGCTACAACAATGTGGAATTTGGCGACACCATCCATTCAAGCCTGTCCTACCAGCAGCCGACCGACATCGACAATCGCCTGCAAAACCTCGTTTCGGAACAATTGACAGCAGCCGGCTACGATGAAATCATGAACAACTCGCTGACGGCCGTATCCTATTACGAACAACTCCAGTCATACCCGCTCGAACGCTGCGTGCGCCTGCTCAACCCGCTGAGCAACGACTTGGCCGTAATGCGCCAGACACTGCTTTTCGGCGGTCTCGAAAGCCTTGCGCACAACATCAACCGCAAAAGCGCCAACCTGCTGATGTATGAATTCGGACACGTCTACTCAATGAACCCCCAGACGGAATCGACCGAAGAAAAACCGCTCGCTCCGTTCGACGAGGAAATGCACCTCGCCCTGTGGATGACCGGCGACCTCTATGCCGCCAACTGGGCGGCACAAGCCCGCAAAGCCACTGTCTACGACATGAAAGCCGCTGTCGAGAATATCTTCTCACGCCTTGGCATCAGCCAAAGCGAGGTCGTGGCGACCCAAGTAGCCGACGACATCTTCGCCGCAGCCATAGAATATCGCAACCGCGGAGGGAAACTTCTCGGGCGCACCGGTATTGTCGACCGCAAATTGCTGAAACAAGCTGACATTTCGCAAGAAGTGTACTACGCCGAACTCTGCTGGGACGCGCTTTCGAAGATTGCAGGCAAGAAAAAAGTGGAATACAAAGACCTTCCGAAGTCGATGCCCGTCAAACGCGACCTCGCGCTCCTGCTGAATGCCGACGTAACGTTTGCCGACGTGGAAAACGTTGTCAGAAACTCCGAGAAACGTCTTTTGAAGGACGTTACATTGTTTGATGTGTACGAAGGGAAAAACCTCGAACCGGGCAAGAAATCGTACGCCATCAGCATGACACTCCAAGACGAGGAAAAGACACTCAATGACAAGCAAATCGACGCAGTAATGAATAAAATTATCGCCAACCTGCAAAAACAGCTTGACGCAAAACTCAGATAAGAATCAAAAAAATCAATCAAAAAATATTTTAACAAAGTATACTCATGGGAAGAGCATTTGAATATCGCAAAGCGAGAAAACTGAAACGCTGGGGCAACATGTCGCGCACGTTCACGAAAATCGGTAAGGAAATCACCATCGCCGTGAAGGCAGCCGGACCCGACCCCGCAGGAAACTCGCGCCTACGTGTACTGCTCCAAAACGCCAAAGCGGCCAACATGCCGAAAGACACGGTGGAACGTGCCATCAAAAAAGCAACCGACAAGGGCGCAAGCGACTATAAGGAAATCGTCTACGAAGGATACGGTCCCTTTGGTATCGCCATCGTTGTAGAAACCGCCACCGACAACAACACGCGTACCGTGGCCAACGTGCGCAGCTACATCAACAAGTTTGGAGGCTCTCTCGGCACATCGGGCAGCCTGTCATTTCTTTTTGAGCACAAATGCGTGTTTAAAGTAGCGCCGAAAGAAGGCGTATCTCTCGAAGACCTCGAACTTGAACTGATTGACTACGGTGCTGATGAATTTGAGGAGGAAGAGGACGCAATCGTCATCTACGGAGCGTTCGACTCGTTTGCAAGCATCCAAAACTACCTTGAAGACAACGGCTTTGAAATCCAAAGCGCAGAATTCGAACGCATCCCGAACGACTACAAGGAAGTGACTGCCGAACAGCGCGAACAAATCGAGAAATTGCTCGAAAAGTTTGAAGACGACGACGACGTGCAGAACGTATTCCACAATATGAAGGAAGACGAATCGGCTGAAGAAGAATAAGCACATTCCTTCTTCCCGGCATCACATATCAGGGCTGACTCCGACATCAGAGTCGGCCCTCGTTGTATGTCCGCCACGAAAATTCCACCATAAAAAGGAGACAAATGCCTTGCTTTTTTTGATATTTAAACCTATTTTTGTCTAATGCCAACAATAACAGACGCCATAGGAACATCCATGGAAACTGATATTTTGCCATTTGAAGAACTGCCAAACCTCAAGGACGATGGAAACTCTTTTTACGAATATCATCAATGACGGAGCGGAAGACCTGTTCCGCAGCATCGGACGAAGAATATCGGGAAACGACATGCTGCGCATTAAGGACGCTTTTACCCTTGCAAAGGAAGCACACGCCGAACAGCGCCGGAA
>USOC01000019.1 GCA_900556245.1 uncultured Prevotellaceae bacterium | reverse complement strand
CCAAATTCAAGAGAGACACCCACCATGACACAAATTCCCCGAAACAGGACGAGCCGTGCAGTATCTGTTTCCCAATGCCAAATTCCACAGCAAACGTTTGCGAATCCAAAAATAAGTCCTAATTTTGCAAACAGAATTATACATTCCGTGACGGGTGGACATTAGTTCAATAACAAATAAATCGGGAAATCAACAAGTTACACTCTTAAATTAAGGTTATAGGGTGACCCCAAGAATTGTCCGTACCGAAACATATCTCACCGATTAACAATCTTACTTATCATAGTCACAGATGTGCAAATTAAAACTATTATTGCTATTCCTGTTTTGCGGATTGATTTATTCATGTAATTCGACAAAAGAAATAGCTTATCTACAAGACCTCCATCCTCAAAATAAAGAAACCGTCACGAGCGATCGAGGCATAACAATTCAACCGAAAGACATCCTTTCGATTATTGTTTCCTGCAAAGACCCTGAGCTGGCGGCTATGTTCAACCTTCCTTTAGTCAGCTACCAATACAATTCCGAAATCACATCGACGGGCGGGGGTCAACAGACAATTGGATATATTGTTGATGACAACGGAGAAATCAAATTCCCCGTTTTGGGAAAAATCCATGTGGCTGGTCTGACGAGATGGGAGTTGCAGGAAAAGCTCAAGTCTGAACTTTCCGAACGCAACCTTCTGAAAGATATGGTAATCACAGTCGAATTCCGCAATTTCAAAATTTCTATTTTAGGAGAAGTAACCAATCCGGGCACATACCAAGTAGAAGGCGACAAGGTGACCATTCTCGAAGCCATTGGTATGGCTAAAGACTTGACCATATACGGAATGCGAGACCAGGTCTACGTCATCCGCGAAGAGAACGGGAAGCGTACAATCAGTAAAGTTGACCTGCGCTCAAAAGAACTTTTCAAATCACCGGTCTACTTTTTAAAACAAAATGATGTCATCTATGTACAGCCGAATAAAGTGAAAGCCGGCCAATCCACTCTGAATGAAAACAGCTTGAAATCCGTCGGTCTTTGGATTTCAATTGCATCTCTACTTACATCGGTAGGTGTACTCATCGTAAGCATCGTGAAGGACTAACCACATAATTTTCAGCCAACAATGAACTCAACCACAGAAAACATAGAAAACTTTGACGCACAGGAGCAAAAAAGTGCACTCCAAATAACTGACATAATCAACTGGGCTCTCGACCATAAACTATTTTTCGCAATATCAGTCAGCGTTTGTCTGATATTCGGTGTTTACTATGCCACAAAGACCCAACCTATCTATGAACGTTCGTCGAGCGTCATGCTTCGTTCCGACCAGAAAGGGCAGGCGCAAATCAGCGAGTTGGCTGCATTTGCCGATTTAGGCATCGGCAGCACGGGCATCGATGTCTACAATGAGCTCCAGGCCTTTAAGTCACCGAGTTTGATGAAGGACGTCATCAACCGACTCGGACTAAACACTTCTTACACCAGCAAGAACTGGCTCGGACGCGTCACAACATGGTACCGCAATTCCCCGGTAGAGATGGAGATTACCAAACTGTCTGCATTGCCCGACGAAACGAGCGTCAGAAGCTTTTCGCTTCGTGCGAAAAAAATCGGCAAAAACGAAGTGGAAATCTCCGAACTGCAAGCCAACGGAAAAGAAGTTGATTTCAAGCCAATGAAAGCATCGTTTGGAATTGAAATCAAACTCCCGATTGGCAGTATCGTGCTAAAAAAGACCAAGGATTTCGATAAAAATTTCAATAATGCACTATACGTTCAGTACGTTGACCCGGATAATGCCGTAAAAGGCTATATGAGCCGTCTCAACGTGGAACTGGCCGATAAGAATTCGACAGTCATCAATTTCAGTTTCACCGACCCTTCGCCAAGACGAGCAGAAGACGTTCTAAACACATTGCTGGAAGCCTACAACGAAGAATGGGTACGCTATACCAACAAATCGACTGTCAACACCGCCAAATTCATCGACGAACGACTGCTTGTCATTGAACAGGAACTGGGCAGTGTCGATTCAAATATTGAACGTTTCAAAAGCGACAACCGACTGATGGACATATCTTCCGAAACGGAGAAAGTGTCGGAAGAGTCTGCCAAATTTGCGGAACAGACATTCATCACCTACAACCAACTGGCTATCGCCCGTTTCATCAAAGAATATCTTATAGACGATTCAAAAGGATACGATTTGCTCCCTTCCAATTCCGGAATCGGAAGCACAACCATCGAATCGCAAATCGCTGAATACAACAAGCGTTTGCTTGACAGACAGAGGCTTCTAAGTGGCAGCAGCGAAAACAACCCGCTGGTCATAGACCTGGATGACCAGCTGAAAATGATGCGCTCCACTATTTTGCGTTCCGTAGACAACCATATCTCCACGCTAAAGATACAAGCTGACCGACTAAGCGCACAAGAACGCTCCATTGAAGGCCGCATATCCTCCGGACCCGGAAAGGCTAAAGAGCTGTTGTCCATCGAACGCCAGCAAAAAATCAAAGAGCAACTCTACCTCTACCTGCTTCAGAAACGCGAAGAAAACGAGCTTCAGGCAAGCATCGTTGTAGACAATACCCGTCTGCTAAAACCTGCGACTGGAGCAGACACACCGATTTCACCAAAGAAACCAATCATCTATGCGGCTTCTCTTATTTTGGGACTTGCAATTCCACTGGGATACATGTTCATGCTTAATATACTGAATACCAAGGTGAGCAACAGAGACGACATCGAAGTACTCTCGGCTCCTATTCTGGGTGAAGTGCCTCTTGAATCGAACGGACAAGAGAAACATACGGGAATCGCTCGTTTCCTTATGAAAAAGACGGAAGACTCAGAGCCTGTCAATCTCATTGAAAGGCACAGCAGAAACCCAATCAACGAAGCTTATCGTGTCGTTCGCACAAATCTCGACTTTATGATTGGAAAAAACGAAGAAGCTCAGGCTATTATGGTCACATCACTATATCCGAGGAGCGGTAAATCGTTTACCACGCTCAACCTTTCAAGCGCACTGAGTCTGAAAGGACAAAAAGTGATTGCTGTCGACCTTGATATCCGAAAAGGAACACTGTCGAAGGCTATCGACTCCCCGAAAAAAGGCACTTGCACCTATCTGAACAGCCAATGCGAACTGACCGACGTCATCATCCCTGCTTCACAGTCCGGTTTGCCAATGGACTTCATACCAAGTGGTACGTTACCTCCCAACCCGGCAGAACTGTTGCTGTCCGACCGACTTGAACTGTTGATTAAAGAACTTAAAGAGAGATACGACTATATCCTTATCGATTGTCCCCCTGTTCCTTCAGTGACAGACACCTCGCTGATTGCACGCGTTGCCGATCGCACAATCTTCGTGATTCGCGTCGGAACGATGGACCGCCGAATGCTTCCAGAAGTGGAACGCATCTATCAAGAACAGAGATTCCGCAACATGTCGATACTCCTCAACGGGACGAAAGACAGCGGAAAATTCGGCAAATACGGATACGGGTACGGATACGGGTACGGCGAAAGATAAGCGATGTTTACCATCCTACAGCGCAAAACTACCATTGCCGAGAGCGGCCTGCTTGACGGTTTCTGCGACCGGCACAGTCATATCCTGCCGGATGTAGACGACGGATTCCGGACAGTGCAGGAAAGCGTGGAAGCGCTGAAAAAGATGGATACGTATGGAGTGAAAGACGTGTGGCTCACTCCGCATATTATGGAAGATATCCCGAACTCCACGGAATTGCTGCGACAAAAATTCACAGCACTCTGCGAGGCATACAACGGGAATATCCGTCTCCACCTTGCCGCCGAGAACATGATTGACTGTCTATTTTCCGAAAGATGGGGAAACAAAGACCTTCTGACAATGGACGACAGACACCTCCTTGTCGAGACAAGCTACTTCAATCCGCCTCTCAACCTGACGGATATACTCAGCCAAATCTGCGCAAAGGGCTACACACCCGTTCTCGCCCATCCGGAACGCTACAAATATATGGACTGCGACACGTACAAGCGGCTGAAAGCGTTGGGCGTAAAATTTCAGCTGAACCTTGGTGCCATAGCCGGTGGCTATAGCGAAGCAACCCGGCGAAACGCAGAATGGCTGCTGACGCAATCGATGTATGACTTTGTCGGAAGCGATGTTCACAGGCTTCGTTTCTATGAAAAAATCGTCCACACCCCAATCCCCAGAAAATTCGCTGAAGCGATCAAAACCATCCCCAACGAATAAGCCGACAAAGAGGGAAAGGACATCACGCAGAAAAATTAGAATTCGACTGACTGTCGAAAACGAAATAATTATGAATTAACTCAACCAAAAGAAATATGAAAGCATGCTTTATGGGATTAGGCTACATCGGCCTCCCGACAGCAATCATCGCCGCCAAACACGGTGTAGAAGTAACAGGGGTTGACATAAACCCCAAAGTAGTGGAAATGACTAACCAAGGACACTTGCACATCCTCGAACCCGGCATGGAGGAAATGCTGCAAGAAGTCGTAAAATCCGGCGCATTGAAAGCATCGACCACACCAGAAGTAAGCGACGCATACTTCATGGTTGTTCCGACACCCTTCAAAGGCAACCACGAACCGGACATTTCCTATGTGGAAGCCGCTACGCGCGCCGTACTTCCCCTTCTGAAAGAAGGCGACCTCTATGTCATCGAATCAACCTCTCCTGTCGGCACAACCGACAAGATGGCGGCGCTTATTTTCACGGAACGCCCTGAACTGAAAGGGAAAATCAGCATCGCATACTGCCCCGAACGTGTCCTTCCGGGGAATGTCATCCACGAGCTCGTGCACAACGACCGCGTAATAGGTGGCATGGACGAGGCGTCGACCGACAAGGCAATCGCATTCTACAGCCAGTTTGTCAAAGGGACACTCCACCGCACCAACTGCAAGACTGCGGAAATGTGCAAACTGACGGAAAACTCTTCGCGCGACGTGCAGATTGCTTTCGCCAACGAGCTCTCACTCATCTGCGACAAGGCGGGAATCAACGTGTGGGAACTCATCTCCCTAGCCAACAAGCACCCCCGCGTCAATATACTGCAACCGGGATGCGGCGTAGGCGGACACTGCATCGCCGTAGACCCCTACTTCATCACAGGGGTCTTGCGGTTGGAATCGAATATCTTGGCTTCCGCCCGCGAAATCAACAAGTTGTTATCGTTCTGGTGCGGTGAGTTAGTGGATAACTCGTTGCTCCGCTTCGAACTCGAACACCACCGCAAACCATGCATTGCCATGATGGGACTCGCATTCAAGCCGAATATCGACGACTTGCGCGAATCTCCCGCCAAGTACATCACGACAAAAGTAATGCAGAGCTGCAACAACGCAGACATACTCGTCGTCGAACCGAACGTGGCCGAACACAAGGTGTTCAAGCTGACAGACTACCGTGAAGCCTACGAGAAGGCCGACATCGTCGTATTCCTGACAGCCCACGACCCGTTCAAGACACTCCCCTACCGGGAAGACAAAATCATCCTCGACTTCTGCGGAATTTTCAAAAAATAGCCGCAGACCGAATTAACACCGACATCCTATGAAAAAGATAATGCTCGTGTTCGGGACACGACCCGAAGCCATCAAGATGGCTCCGCTGGTAAAGGAGTTTCAGAAACGCAAGGACACCTTTGAGACAATCGTCTGCGTCACCGGGCAACACCGCGAAATGCTCGACCAGGTGCTCAGGATATTCGACATACAGCCGGACTACGACCTCAACATCATGAAGCAGGGGCAGGACCTCTACGACGTGACCGCCCGCGTGCTCGTCGGCATGCGCGACGTACTGGACGAAGCCAAGCCCGACGTCGTGCTCGTGCACGGCGACACGACCACAAGCACGGCCGCCGCGCTTGCCGCGTTCTACCGCCAGATTCCCGTAGGACACGTCGAAGCAGGCCTGCGCACGCACAACATCTACAGTCCCTGGCCGGAAGAGATGAACCGCCAGCTGACGGGACGCATCGCCACCTACAACTTTGCGCCTACGACACTCAGCCGCGAAAACCTGCTCAAAGAAAGCGTGGACGACACGAAAATCACCGTCACCGGCAACACCGTCATCGACGCACTCTACTGGGTGGTCGACCGCATCAAGGACGACAAATCGCTCAACGCCGAACTGGCGGAAACGCTGAAAGCCGCCGGCTACGACACCGAACGCCTGAACGACGGACGACGCCTCGTGCTCATCACCGGACACCGCCGCGAAAACTTCGGCGACGGATTCATCAGCATGTGCCGCGCCATCAGACACCTGACGGAAAAATACCCGGAAGTGGACTTCGTCTATCCGATGCACCTCAATCCCAACGTGCGCAAGCCCATCCACGAAGTGTTTGGCGATGACCTCGGCAACCTCGGCAACATGCACTTCATCGAGCCGCTGGAATACCTGTCGTTCGTCTACCTGATGGAAAAATCCGCCATCGTACTCACCGACAGCGGAGGCATCCAGGAGGAAGCCCCGGGTCTGGGCAAACCCGTACTCGTCATGCGCGACACCACCGAACGTCCCGAAGCCCTTGCCGCAGGCACCGTCCGCCTTGTAGGCACCGACTACGACCGCATCGTCGGCGAAGTATCCCGCCTCATCGACGACGAAGAAGCCTACAGGCTTATGTCGCACGCCGTCAACCCCTACGGAGACGGCCGCGCCTGCCCCCGCATCGCCGACACCCTGAAATAATTTGCAAATGAAGGATATAATCGAATACATACGAAGCGACTATCACAGATACTATGGGGGGGGGTATGAAACTCCCTTCCATAGGATTCTGATGACGGCATTAATCGCAAGAAACCACTGTTTCACCTACAATTTCTACCTGCGGTTGTCACAAAGAAAGAATCCGTTCTATCTGTTAGCGCGCATAAAACTGAGACGTATGCAAGTGAAATATGGAATACAGATTCCCGCAGGCACAAAAATAGGATACGGATTTTATATCGGTCACGGCATAGGAATTGTCATCCATCCGAATACAGTGATTGGGAACAACGTCAACATCTCTCAGTTTTTAACCATTGGCAGCAATAAAAGCACCCCTGCCACAATCGGCGATAACGTCTATATCGGACCGAATGTCTGTATCGTCGAAGATGTCACAATCGGAAATGATGTCACAATCGGAGCAGGCTCGGTTGTTGTAAAAGACATTCCTTCCGAAACTACAGCAGCGGGCGTTCCTGCCAAAGTCATATCCTATAATAAACAGAATTTTGTGCAAAACAAATATACCTCAAAATACACTTATAATAATATTGATTCGAAATGAATATTCATCACCTGACAGGAATGAACTCAACAAAATATGGTGGCTTAGAACATTATTTAGTTGAATTACAAAAACTTAACGGGGGGGGGTATCAATATATGTTTATAACTCATACCCTTCCAATTCTGAATATGTCAAAGATATAAAAAATCTTGACGGTGAAATTTGCGTGATTTCTCCGAACTCTTTTACCGGTTATTTAAAAAGTATTTTAAAAATAATAAGAGAGAAAAAGATTGATATAGTACAATTTCATTTTGGAAGTTATAAAATCGCACCTATAATAAGAATATTCTTTCCACGAATAAAAATCTTTGCCTTGTATCATAGTGAAATCTACATTCCGCGGACTGTGAGAAGAATAGAACGTAAGGTGTACCATTCTGCTTTTGACAAAATCTTATGCGTTAGCAACGGCGTAAAATCCGGATTGGAAAAGGCATTAGGCAAATCATCAAGGAATGAAGTTTTATACCTAGGCGTTAAAAAAAGACCCATAACAAATGACAATCTTAGAAATGATTTGAATATTGCTAAATCTGATATAGTTATAACCTGTATTGGATTCTCCATTGCTATTAAGGGTTTAGACACACTAATTCAAAGCATCAAAATTCTAAAGGACAAGGGGCTTTCCGCCAGTCTAAAAGTTCTTATTGTCGGTGTTAGTGGTGCAGAAAATGAAAAATTGCTTAATCTTGCAAAAGGTGAAAATGTAGAACATAATATCATATCATTAGGAATTCGCAATGATATTGATGATATTCTAAATATTTCTGACATATACACGCAGCCATCAAGGACTGAAGCTATTTCATTAAGCATTATGGAGGCATTAAATTATGCTCTCCCTGTGGTCGCGACAAATGTAGGAGGTATTCCCGAAGTAGTCGAAGACGGAGTGAACGGATACTTGTGCGAGAAAGAAAATTCAAAAGATTTATCAGAAAAGTTAGAATCGCTTATAAAAAAACCAACACTTAGAAAACAATTTGGAGAAGAAAGTCTTTCTAAATCAAAGCATTTCTCTTTAGAAAACAGTACTAAAAATTTATACAGATTATATAGACAATAGCATTATGATTTTATCAAAGTTATTAAACCAATTAAGACTAAAACGTCGCAAAAAGACATTCTACGAACGAGCCACTATAAAAGGGAATAACCATATTTTTGGTGTTACCAGCCAAATTCACATTACAGACGGCTCTACGAAAGAAGATATCAATGTTGAAAATAATGTATGGATTCATGGCATACTTTTTTCAAGAAACCATGGTCAAATCTCACTCGGAGAATATTGCAAAATAGGAGTGAACTCAAAAATCTTATGCTGCAATGAAGTTACGATTGGCGAATATACAGCCATCGCTGATGATACTGTGATTTGTGACAACAACAATCACCCCGTAAGCCCGGACTTCAGGCTATACATGAGGACAACTCCTGAAAATGACGACTCAAGAGAATGGAAGCACTCTGACAATGCCCCAATTCATATTGGTAAAAACTGCTGGATTGGAACTAATGTCAGAATCCAAAAAGGTGTTACAATCGGTGACAATTCTGTGATTGCAGCCTGCTCGGTAGTAACAAAAAGCGTTCCGGCGAACTGCATCGCAGCCGGCAATCCGGCAAAAATAGTAAAAACAGACATCGACAAAATAGCAGCCCCGACAACCTGCAAAGGATATAATGAGTACCTCAACAACTAGTAACAAATTTGCACTTTACATTTCCATTGGCAAAATTGCCGCTATGGTTGCGCAATTTGTCATGCCGATGTTTCTCACGAGGTACCTCTCGAAAGCCGATTATGGCACTTATGCACAGTTTTACCTTGTTCAAGGCTTTTTAGGGTCAATACTGTGCTTCGGCATACAATCAAATCCATACTATTTCTACCCCGGAAGTTCTGAACTCAGGAAAAAGCACATAATATGGAACTCATTCCTTCTGCTCCTTTTATTCGGAGTTGTAGGCTCCTCTGCTTTATTTATACCGTTTGTAAATGAGTGGCTATTGAAAAATGAGACTCTAAATAACTTGTTACCCATAGTTCTCGCTTCGGTAATTTTTTTCATCCCGACGAATTTAATCGATGCTCTTGCCGTTGTTAAAAACAACAAATCTTTGGCTGTTGTCTACCACCCGGCGAGCATCATCATAAAAATTATAGCCGTAATTTCATTTGCCTTGATTTTCAAAAGCATAGAGGCTATTATCGGAAGCATCTTACTGCTGAATATCATTATGTTTCTCATCGTACTTATATGCGTTATCAAATTCTTCCCGATTAAAAAGAATGAGAAACTTATCTCTCTTCCACTTCTTAAAGAGCAATTGAAATACGCAATACCGTTTGGCGTTGCCGTAATCCTGTCAACAACCTGCAATCAAGTGGATAAAATTATGTGCGTAAACTACCTGACAGTTGAAGAATACGCCATATATAGTGTTGCTTTTTTCGGCATTCCGGGCGTTATGCAAATTTATGATTCATTATGCCTGGTCAACATTATGAATATGTCAGCGGCATATAAAGAAGGAGCTATTGAAACAGTAAAAAGCCTATATAAACGCTTCGTTGTGCAAACGCTATCGTTTTCGCTGCCCGTAATTGGGATTGTATGTTTATTTTCCCCTCAGATTATAACATTTTTGTTTTCTGAGAAATACATCGACTCTGTTCCTTTCTTCAGACTATATATTCTGACATTCATTTTAGGAATGGTCGGAAGCGGAACAATTCTAAGAGCAGTAGGCAAAACAAGATTGTCAATGAGGGCATTTGCCTTGTCGACAATAATCTGCATTCCCTTAACGTTTTTCGCCATCAGAGAATATGGAATCTGGGGAGCAATATCCTGTGCAATGATAAATACGATGCTGCCTAAAATCTTCCAAATCGCCTTTGAATGCAAAGCGCTGAAGACTCCTGTTAAAGAATATTTTCCATTTAGGGACATAATCAGAATAAGCTTTATCTCAGGAGGTCTAATCATTCCGA
>USOC01000018.1 GCA_900556245.1 uncultured Prevotellaceae bacterium | reverse complement strand
ATTCAATTACGAGCAAGTCTGCGCCTTCCAGCACTGAGTCGCCTTTGTTTACACAGATTGATTTTACAACTCCGTCCTTGTCTGCATTGATGTTGTTTTCCATCTTCATAGCTTCGAGAACGACAACGGTGTCGCCGGCTTTCACTGTGTCGCCGACAGCGGGCTTGATGTCAAGCACTACGCCTGGAAGCGGAGCCTTGATTGCGCCGGCACCGCCCGTAGCGGTCGGTTTTGCAAACACATAACCACCGGATTCAGTGCGCGGGGCAGCTGAAGGACGCGGCGCTTTCTTCCCGACCGGACCAGCAGGAGCCCTCTCAAGTTCGACATTGTAGGGAGCTCCATTGACCAACACTTTAGCGACTCCGTTGTCGATGTCGCCGACAGAGACGTTGTATTCTGTTCCGTTGATTTTATATTTATATTCTTTCATGTTGATTCGATGTATTAAAAATTTGGATTATTTGCGAGGAATTTCGCGGAGTGAGTAGATTTTCGAGCTCCACGGCGAGTAAGATTTTTTCACCTTGTTGATTGTAAGCACGAGGTCTTCGTTGTCGTGCATGTTGAGGTGCTCATGGAGCGCCATGCAGACGGCGGCGATTTCCTCTCCGGAATCGGCTCCAACCTTGTCGCTGATTTCCGCGATTGGAGCGACGGCTTCGCGCTTCTTGCGAGCCGCATGTTTTTCGTTGATTTTGCCTACAATGTAGAAGCAGATGCTCAACACCAAAAGTGAAGAGAACACAACAAACATGGCGAGGACAGTCATCCCGACACCAAATTTGTCGTGAACGCGGAAGCCTTCGATTTTGTCGTTGGAGTCCACAATGATGTTGTTGCTGCTTGGAGTGATGTACTTATCGTTGCTTCCATCGCGCACTTCCCAAGCGTCAGTGTCGTTCGCTTTGTCTTTAATTCCATCTTGCTTTCTTGCGAAAGAGAAGCCTCTTCCGAGCGAAGCGGGCACAGTCACTTCGTCGATGAGCGTGATGCCGTCGGAATCGTAGAGCCCCAGCCAGGTCTGTTTTCCGGGTTCAAGCGTGAAGTTCACGGAACGTACCCTTGTTGGGTTCGCCGTCAGCCCAGAAGATGACGTGCTGGCGGGCGGGAATTTCCGTGTTTACGTCCGTACGGGGAATTGGGTACTTGGTCGGATTGCATTTGTCGTCGGTGAGGTACATGCTTGAAATCTCCACCGGGGCAAAAGTTGAGTTGTAAAGCTCAATCCAAGCCTGGTGTTTCCCGTAGTCGTCCATATAGTTGCTGTCGTTCTGCACCATTACTTCGTTGATGCATATGCCTTTGCGTCCTTGCGCGAAGGCACCGGCTGCAAAGAGGGTGCAAAGCAACAGTAACGATAAAATTTTTCTATTCATAGACTGTTTGATTATTATAGAGGAATATTACCATGCTTTTTGGCCGGGTTAGTCAACTTCTTGGTAGCCAATTGCTGCAGTGCGCGGATGATGCGGAAACGCGTGTTGCGCGGTTCGATGACGTCATCGATATATCCGTATTTCGCAGCATTATACGGGTTGCAGAACAAGTCGGTGTATTCTTTTTCTTTTTCTGCGATGTATGCTTTCGGATCGGCTTGTTCTTTGGCTTCGCGGGCATAGAGCACTTCCGCAGCACCGGCCGCGCCCATAACAGCGATTTCTGCCGTCGGCCAAGCGTAGTTCATGTCGCCGCGGAGTTGCTTGCAGCTCATTACGATGTGGCTGCCTCCGTAGCTCTTGCGCAGCGTAACTGTCACTTTAGGCACGGTAGCTTCACCATAAGCGTAGAGGAGTTTGGCGCCATGAAGGATAACAGCGTTGTATTCTTGGCCTGTACCAGGAAGGAATCCGGGAACGTCGACAAGCGAAACCAACGGAATGTTGAATGCGTCGCAGAAACGGACAAAGCGGGCAGCCTTGCGGGAAGCGTTGCAGTCGAGTACGCCGGCGAGGTATTTCGGCTGGTTGGCTACGATACCAACAGATTGGCCGTTGAAGCGGGCGAAACCGATGATGATGTTTTTTGCATAGTCGCGTTGTACTTCGAGGAACTCGCCGTTGTCGATGATTGCACCGATGACTTCATACATGTCGTATGCCTTGTTCGGAGAATCGGGAACGATTTCGTTGAGGGCATCTTCAAGGCGGTCAATCGGGTCGTCGCATTTTACGAGCGGAGCTTCTTCAAGGTTGTTCTGCGGAATGAAGCTGAGAAGTCGGCGGATGAGTTGCAGGGCTTCTTCTCCGTCTTCCGTAGCGAAGTGAGCTACACCTGATTTTGATGAGTGCATTGTGGCACCGCCCAGCTGCTCTTGAGTCACGTCTTCACCGGTAACAGTCTTGACCACCTTCGGTCCGGTCAGGAACATGTAGGAAATGCCTTTCGTCATGATTGTGAAGTCGGTCAGGGCCGGAGAGTAAACGGCTCCGCCGGCACACGGACCGAGAATCGCGGAGATTTGCGGAACAACGCCGGAAGCGAGGATGTTGCGTTCGAAAATTTCAGCGTATCCAGCAAGGGCGTTGATGCCTTCCTGAATACGTGCGCCGCCGGAGTCGTTCAATCCGATAACCGGTGCGCCCATCTTCATGGCCATATCCATGATTTTGCAGATTTTCATTGCCATCGCCTCCGACAGAGAGCCTCCCCATACGGTGAAGTCCTGTGCGAAAACATAGACAAGACGTCCGTCAATTGTACCGTAACCTGTTACGACGCCGTCGCCGAGATAGTGCTTCTTATCTTGACCGAAGTTTGTGCAGCGGTGTTGTACAAACATATCGAGTTCTTCAAAACTTCCTTCGTCGAGAAGTTGTGCAATACGCTCGCGGGCAGTGTATTTACCCTTTTCGTGCTGTTTTGCAATGGCTTTTTCGCCGCCACCGAGACGTGCTTTCTCGCGCAATGCGATCAGTTCTTGCACTTTTTCAAGTTGATTGCTCATAATTTATATATAAAAGAGTTTAGAGTGTTTGTTGTTGGGTTATTCCGGCTTTTCGCAGAGTTCTGTCAACACGCCGAGGGTTGATTTCGGGTGCAGGAATGCGATATTGAGACCTTCGGCGCCTTTGCGCGGAGCTTTGTCGATTGTTCTCACTTCTTTGGCTTCAACTTCTGCAAGGGCGTTTGCAACACCGTCGGCCACCGCGAAAGCCAGGTGGTGGATTCCTTCGCCGCGCTTTTCGATGAATTTGGCGATAGTGCTTTCTTCAGAAGTCGGCTCAAGCAGTTCGATCTTAGTCTGACCAACCTTAAAGAATGCCGTTTTTACTTTCTGGTCGGCTACTTCTTCGATAGCATAGCATTTCAAGCCAAGAATGTTTTCGTAGTAAGGGATGGACTGTTCAAGACTTTTGACAGCAATTCCCAAATGTTCAATGTGAGAGATATTCATAATATTAATATTAAAAAGTTTGTATACAGTTTCATTTTCAGCGAGAAGCCTCCGGCTGGGGTATGGCTACTCGTGTACAAAATTAGTATAAAATTATTAATTACCTTTTTTTTCAAGTGAAAAATGTGCTAATGATTCACAATAAGCCCGAAAGAGCGAATTTTGGCGGATTTCGGCATCGGGGACTTGCGGTAGATGTGTCGGTGTTGGCAGGTGTTGACAGCGGGAATACTGACGTTCTGTCAGTCTGAGGGAGGATGTTGGGAGCGTAAAGGTCTTTTTGTGTAAGTTTGGCACGCGATTTGCGAAAGAGAGAGTGTCGGTCGTGCGGCCGACAGGATTAAAACAGAAAGTAACAATTAAAAAATATAGTAATCATGGGTAAAATCATTGGTATTGACTTAGGAACAACAAACTCTTGCGTATCCGTATTGGAAGGCAAAGATCCGGTAGTGATTCCTAACAGCGAAGGACGTAACACAACTCCTTCAATTGTGGCATTCGTCGATGGCGGCGAGCGCAAAATCGGTGACCCTGCAAAACGTCAGGCGATTACCAACCCGACGCGTACAATCTTCTCGATCAAGCGTTTTATGGGTGAAAGTTATGATAGTGTACAGCGTGAGATATCGCGCGTGCCATATAAGGTGACGAGAGGCGACAACAACACTCCGCGTGTTGAAATCGACGGTCGTCAATATACTCCGCAGGAAATTTCAGCTATGATTCTTCAGAAAATGAAGAAAACGGCAGAAGATTACCTTGGACAGACTGTCACAGAGGCCGTTATTACAGTCCCTGCCTACTTCAATGACTCTCAGCGTCAGGCTACAAAAGAAGCCGGCGAGATTGCCGGACTGACAGTGCGCCGTATCGTGAACGAGCCGACCGCGGCGGCTTTGGCCTATGGCTTGGACAAGAGCAACAGTGACAAGAAAATCGCAGTATTCGACCTTGGTGGCGGTACTTTTGATATTTCAATCCTGGAATTGGGAGACGGTGTGTTTGAAGTCAAATCGACAAATGGTGATACGCATCTTGGCGGAGATGATTTCGACCATAAGATTATCGACTGGCTAGCTGACGAATTCCGTCAGGATGAGGGCGTTGACCTTCGTCAGGATCCGATGGCGCTTCAGCGTCTGAAGGAGGCGGCTGAGAAGGCGAAGATTGAATTGTCGAGCTCGACATCGACAGAAATCAACCTTCCGTATATCATGCCGGTCAACGGAGTGCCCAAGCACTTGGTGAAAACGCTTACCCGTGCGAAATTCGAACAGCTTTGCGACAATTTGATTCAAGGAACAATCGCACCGTGCCGCCAGGCATTGCAGGATGCCGGCATGACAGCTTCGGAAATTGACGAGGTGATTCTCGTGGGAGGTTCTACACGTATTCCTGCTATCCAGCAGATTGTCGAGAAATTCTTCGGCAAAGCACCGTCGAAGGGCGTTAACCCTGACGAAGTGGTTGCGGTAGGGGCCGCTATCCAAGGCGGAGTTTTGAGCGGCGACGTGAAAGACGTGCTTCTTCTTGACGTAGTACCTTTGTCGGTTGGTATCGAAACGCTTGGTGGCGTTATGACAAAGTTGATTGACGCGAACACGACTATTCCGACGCGTAAGAGTGAGACTTTCTCTACGGCGGTCGACAACCAGCCATCTGTAGAAATCAACGTTCTTCAAGGCGAACGTCCGATGGCAAAGGACGACAAGTCGCTCGGACGTTTCCACCTCGATGGAATTGCACCGGCACCGCGTGGTATTCCGCAAATTGAAGTGACTTTCGAAATCGATGCCAACGGTATCCTTAACGTATCGGCAAAGGATAAGGCCACGGGCAAGGAGCAGAGCATCCGTATCGAGGCATCCAGCGGATTGACAGACGATGAAATCAAGCGGATGAAGGATGAGGCGGCTGCTAATGCGGAAGCCGATAATAAGGAAAAAGAGCGTATTGACAAAATTAACAAAGCGGATGCTGTCATCTTCCAAACGGAGAAGCAGTTGAAGGAGCTTGGTGATAAGTTCGCCGCAGACAAGCGCGCGCCCATTGATGCTGCGTTGAACGAATTGAAAGAGGCTCACAAGGCTCAGAATATCGACGCTATCGACCCGGCGATTGAGAAGCTGAACGCGGCTATGCAAACTGCTGCTCAGGATATCTACAATGCCCAGCAACAGGCCGGTGGCGCCCAACAGCAAGGTGGTGCGGGATTTAACCCTAATGCGGGGGCAAATCAGGGTAATGGCGGCGACACGGTCCAAGACGCCGATTTTGAGGAAGTAAAGTAAGTATCGATAAACAACGATAAACATCCATAGGAACAGGTGTGAAACTCAATGGGTTTCGCACCTTTTTCGTTTATAACACTTGGTGATTTCTATCTTGTATCTGAAGTAGAGATAGGTGTAAACAAAACAGACGAGGTGCCCATTGCTGGACACCTCGATGCTATTGCTTGATTTCTATAGAATCATCTGAACTTAACATTAGGACAAAACTTCTTGAGAATGGGACCATATTTGGCAATTTCCGCATCTGTCATTAGACGAGCATGATATCCCTATGGTACACTTGTACATGTACTACACCTTTTGCGAAAACCTCACCAGTATCCTTATTCTTGTGATTATGCCCCCAATCAAAGTCTATGGTCATCTTTCGATTGACATAAAGTTTTGCTTGTTTGGCATATCCATCGTCTCCCTTGCGCAGATACATATTAGAGGATTCTGCGTATTTGGGAAGACTTGAGTGAGTGCCATCCTTATCGTTCTTAAGTTTGACCATCTTGGCTGTAATCTCATTGATTGTCACTTTCTGACTAATCGTGGTGTACAAGTAAGATCGGAATTGTCTTCCTGCACGGTATGATTGCTGACTGCCCATATTACAAATTGTCATAATTACGATTATACTTCACATATTGGTAGTCATTGGCACGAAGCCAATCGAAGAGTGTCATCTGGCTTGGAACCATCTTGAAACAAGCAAGTTGGAGATCAAGTGCTTCTGCCAGGTACATGGCGTGGAATTCCTCGCCAATGCGATTGCCATCAATAATCCGACCTATCTCATATTCTTCAAAATTGACTCTCACCATGTACAAGCCGTCAGGATTGTCATGCTCGTCAATAAGAAGTTCGTTGGAGTAGGTCAGTTCGCTTTCTTGTTTTCTTTGAAGGGTGACAAAGAAAAAGCGTTCATTGTCGGATATGTAGTTCTCCGACATGGTGCGGAAGAGGACTTTGTCCTCCTCCCACATGTCATTTTTTATTTCATTCATTTCCTGAATCTATTTGTGATGTAATCTGTTTTGAAAAGTACAGGCGTAGTGAGCCACGAAGTGTCTTCTTCTACGCCATATACTATTATTAATGTTGGCTCAAGTTGGCTTTCAAGTTCTTGCAAGCCATATTTCCATAAGAGTTTTGCATCAGCATTACTGTTAAGTGTGGTGCCAGTTGTTGCGATTACGCTTGTTCTTGGCAACCCTTTAAATGCATAACTGAATGAATCTGCATTTCCCCATGAAGCCTTGGTATAACGGTATAACCTATTGCTTGCCAAAAAGCTGCAACGAATCTGTTCTTGTAGATTGCCTCGTAGTTATAAAACATCGGAGCATCAACATACATAGAAAAATCTGGAGCCACAAGTACTTTAAAGTACTGTAAGTTGTATGTGGTTCTCTCTAGATTGAACCAAACACGTTTGGCAAACTTTATATCATGCAAGAAGGTATGCCCTGCGACATTATCATTGTCGTGAACTTTCTTCCAATCAGTAATCGGCAAGAAACTCATGCTTGTATCACCATTATATGGCGCTACTACAGGCATATCATCGATCAAGGTAACGTAGTCTATCAGATGTAGGTTGTTGTATCTAGCTATACGTTGACGATATTGTGATTTCCCTGGCATGCGTATCAGTCCCGATTCATCGCAAGACGAGAGATATAGATCTCGTTTGCTAAAAAGAGATATAGTTTTCATTTTTTTTATGGGTCTTAGATACGCCCTGCAGAAAGGTCTATGTTATTTTACGGCCTCAAGCAACATTCATTAGGACGCGGTTAATATTATAATTGGCCGAGTCGCTAATAAAGTCATCATCGTCAGATTTAGAAAAAATGTGATACCTGGCAGGTATGGTAACCCTTTTCACCGCTACACGTTTGTCTTTGTGAAAGACATAGTCACGTATTGATTTGGTATGATACCAGAAACTGTTAGTTACCCGATGAATGACATCTCCCTTATGGAGAAAATCTTCAAGGATGGTTTTGTCATCATCATATTCGGCATCATTAGTTAATAAACAATGGGAGAGAATTCCACTATATATATTATAGGAATCAACAAATCCCAAACCTATTTTGCCATCATCAAGATTTTTTCTCGATGATTGGCGCTCGACCTCAATAATAGCTTTGCAAATGGTTTTACTAAGCTTGAAGTTATCACATTCTGCAAACAAATCTATGCTATGGGTTCGAGTTGGTGTTGAAGAGTGTACTTTCTTAAGGAACTGCTCACGGATGGCATCTGTATCGATGTCGTTCCATGTCTGAGCAGATGGAAAATCAATTTGGTGCTTTTTGAATGTTTTACAAAATTCGACGAATGTCTTGAGGTCTGCACCACTCACCTCAGAGATGTGTCGTCTGGTATTATTGAAGTAAGACTTCAGGCGGCGAACGTGAGCATTCGCCAATTCTTCAAGCAGGTTTTCATCTATGCATCTACTCTGCTCATCCTCAATCTCTATGCCCTGCTCACGAGCAATCGAGCGGATTGCTTCTATACGCAATCCACTGGCATCCATAACGACCTTTGCAGAGGTCATGAAGAGACTTACATGCTTCATTTCTGCGAAGATGAATTCAACGATGTCTAGATATGAAAATGTCATTATTATATTGATTAAAATTCTATAGCAAATCTACAAAAAACAATTGAGATTAGTGATAAATCAAACAAGGAACAACCATTAAGTGTTTATTTTTAGTAACTATCTTATATCCACATAATTGGGAGTTTTCCAATGCCTTTTGTGTAAGGAACTAATAGAAATCTTCAAAAAAGTCGTAACTACGCGCTTGATATATTTTTTCACTCCAAGCCTGTTGTCTTTGAATGAACTCAGCGTATTGAAAGTTTTGCAAATGGGGGCTGTGACTTGTTTCCTTGTTGCACAATTCGGGAAATGAAGCCGGAGATTTTTCAAGTGCTTGATATCGGTGGCTTTGCTGAATGACTGTTGATGGAGATGTAAGTGCCGTTCGCAAAAAAATGGTGATTTTTGAAAAAAATTACGGTCAAAAGTATTGCGGTTTCAAAAATTGTGATTACCTTTGCAATCGAATTTCGGACTCGGGGTGTAGCACAGTTGGTTAGCGCGCCACGTTCGGGACGTGGAGGTCGGAAGTTCGAGTCTTCTCACCCCGACCAATTGGAACTTAAGATGCCGATGTATGGCGTTTTAAGTTCTTTTTTTATCCATTGCGATGGATAATGCTGAAAATTGGGGGAAGGGTGGCAATGACGGTTGAATTGTTTAAGAGTACGACGGGCTCCGGGCATCGCGCTCTATGCGAAGGCTGTGAGAAGGCAGGGTGGCCTTGCTCTGTGCAGAGAAGTGAAGGCTGCGCTTTCCGGATGTCAGTGATTTCAAGAGGCTGTCTTCGGTTCGCACTTCATGCTGTTTCGTCCAAAATGGGCCTCGGGTCAAGGGGAAATGAGATTTTTCTTTTTCAATATCGGTCAAGTTACAGGCTATTTGCTAATTTTGTATGTGTATAAGGCTAATGAAAACAAATGCGTTTCCTTTTTTTCTGGAAAGAGTTGGAAAATGGGGTGGGGATAATGCGTGAAATTTTTAACAATAACGATTATGCATGACGATTATGATTGCAGTGAGGATTGGGGCTGCAACGAGGATTCCGGCTATGGCATGTCGGAAGATTATTCTACCGACACGTATGAGGATTCATATTACTCTGATGCTGATGCAGACTGCGATATGGATTGGGATGAAACGCTTGACGCTGACTTTGATGTCGGTGCCGGCGGGGCTTTCGATTCCCGTCCGAATTATTATTCTCCGCCGAGTTTTCGTACTCATGCTGTCAAGCCTGTGGTGCCGGATGGGCAATATGAGCGGCAGATTCCGCAGCTGGAGGCTATGATAGCCGCCGCCTTGACTATGGCCGCTTTTTTTGAAGCCAAGTCGGCGAATGCCTCAACCTCAAAGAAAATCCGCAAATATAAGCGGCGGGCTGTTGAGAAGCAAGAAGAAGCGGACAGCTTGCGGAAAGAACTTGACAGGCTCAGTACAGACTATGAGTCTGTGAAATTGGAATCTGAATCTGCACGCACTCGCGTCGTTGTTAAGGTTTGCGTTGCTGTCGGCGCCATTTCGGTTCTCGCCGCCTTGCTGTACTGACTCTTGTCAGCGTCCATAGTAGTTCCTGAAATCTTCTTCGTTGTCGTAATAGTAATCCTCCCAATCATCGTAGCTGTCGGGTACAGGTGTCGGAGTGTAAAGGTCTATTGACCTGTGGTTGAAAAAGGTCTGTTTTTCAACGCCATTGACTTCGTGTATTAAAATTCTGCCGTTTCCGTAATAGTATCTGTCGCGCTTGTTGCCGGAAGCGTGGTACTTGCCGGCCGATTCCATTATCAGCCTGATTTTTGCGCCGTAGGTTTTCTTTTCCGGGTTGAAGCGGCGGAAGTAGGTCTTTCCCCCTTTGCTGTATAGCACCACCCATTTCGGGGTGTTCATTTCTTCTTGCCAAACGGATGCATAGTAGTCTTCGTTAGTCAGATTCCTGACCATTTCCTCGAGATCGCTCCAAGTGTATGAATGCTTGGGGGTTTCCTGCTCTGCCGCCCATGCCCGGGCGGCTCTGATTCGCTTTTCGTCTTTCTCCAAATTCGCCAACAGCTCTTGTTCGGCACGTCGGGCCGCTATCTCCCTTTGCCTTTGCACTTCTGCCACG
>USOC01000017.1 GCA_900556245.1 uncultured Prevotellaceae bacterium | reverse complement strand
AAAATAAAAATGATGCGCGGGCGGCGGCGCGATGTAGAGCGTTGGAGAAGCACATGGCCGGAGACCAACCGTCATGTCATGTCCTACCGTAACATTCCATTCTTCTATCGGGTATGTTTCCTTTTTGCCGACCGGTTGCCTCTTTGGCTTGTTAAGGCCTTGGCTTCTGTTTTTTGATGAGGCTTCATGCATATTTTGAGAATAAAGACTGCTGCTCGGCAAAATTAATCAAGCATGCTTGATACTTTTGCGCTCGACTTTCATTATATTTGTAAATCTTAATCAAACAATGACGTGGAAAGCGGAGATTATAATGCCTTGGGATTGACACCCGAACAGGAAGAGCAAAAAATTGAGGAAGCGTTCCAGGATGTGCTGGACGGATACCTCAGAAGCAACCACCGCAAAAAGGTGGAAATCATCAAGCGTGCCTATAATTTTGCAAAAGAGGCTCACAAGGGGATTCGCCGAAGGTCGGGAGAGCCTTATATCCTCCACCCCATTGCCGTGGCGAAAATTGTCAGCCAGGAAATAGGGTTAGGTTCCACATCTATCTGTTCCGCCCTTCTCCATGATGTCGTGGAGGATACGGAATATACTGTGGAAGATATCGAAATGAACTTCGGAAAGAAGATTGCGACGATTGTCGACGGGCTGACGAAAATTTCCGGTGGAATCTTTGGAGACAAAGCCTCGGTGCAGGCTGAAAATTTCCGTAAGCTTTTGCTGACGATGGCAGAAGACGTCCGCGTGATTTTGATAAAGATGGCCGACCGCCTGCATAATATGCGCACGCTTGGATCAATGTTGCCAAGCAAGCAATATAAGATTGCCGGCGAGACGCAATATATCTACGCTCCTCTTGCCCATCGCTTGGGATTGTTCTCCATCAAAACCGAATTGGAGGACTTGAGTTTCAAATACCAGCATCCTGAGCAATATGCCATTATCAAGAAAAAATTTCAGGAAACGGAAAACTCGCGCGACACGGTCTTTCGCGATTTTGCAGCTCCGGTTCGTGAAAAGCTTGATGCGATGGGACTGGAATATTCCATCTGTGCAAGAGTCAAGTCTGTATATTCCATTTGGAATAAGATGGAGACAAAACATGTCCCCTTTGAGGAAATCTACGACCTTTACGCTGTAAGAATCGTATTTGCTTCCGACGATGCTCATGAAAAGCCGCTGTGCTGGTCAATCTATTCGGCTATAACCGATATCTACAAACTCCACCCTTCCCGCACCCGCGACTGGCTCAACACGCCGAAGGCAAACGGCTACAGAGCCCTGCACCTGACCGTGATGGGGAACGACGGAAATTGGGTAGAGGTGCAGATTAGAAGTCGGAAAATGGACGATATAGCAGAGCGGGGATTCGCGGCACATTGGAAATACAAAATCGGAGAAACCGACGAGGAGTCGGAACTTGAAACGTGGCTGAAAACAATTACCGACCTCTTGAAAGATCCGGGACCGAGTGCCGTCGACTTTCTTGATACCATCAAACTCAATCTGTTCGCAACGGAAATCATCGTGTTTACTCCGAAAGGCGATTTGGTAACTTTGCCCAAGGATGCGACGGTCCTCGATTTGGCTTATGAGCTGCATACCGAACTCGGATCTCACTGTATTGCCGGAAAAGTCAATCATCGTCTTGCTCCCGTTTCCTATCGGCTGCAAAGCGGCGACCAGGTAGAGGTGCTTACTTCCAAGACGCAGCGGCCTTCAACGGAATGGCTGAATTTTGTGGTGACGGCAAAAGCGAAATCCCGTCTGGAAGCCGCATTGAGAAAGGAGCGCAAGAAAATTTCGGAAAAGGGAGAACGCATAGTCGGCGATATTGTCAAGGACTACGGATTGGAGGACTACAACCGGTTTGTATCCAGACTGATGGCTGCCTATCAGCTGATGACTCGCGACGACCTTTTCTATGCCATCGGCAGCGGTACGGTAGAACTTACCGACAATGTCGTCAAGTCGCTTTGTAAGAAACAAAGCCAAGGGTTGCTCAACAGGCTTTGGCCTTTTGCCGGAAAAACCAAAAAGTCTGACGATTCTTCGGAAAAAGAAGACGAAAACAGCATTTCCGGCGAAGCGGCGAAAATCAATATGAAAGAAGTCTACATACTCCATACGGAGAACGGACGGCATAACTATAAGATTGCCACGTGCTGCAATCCGATTCCCGGCGATGATGTCATCGGATATGTTGATGAAGGGCAGAATGTCGTTGTTCATAAGATGGATTGCGAAACGGCGATGAGGCTGAAAAGCAGCTTCGGAAATCGTCTTGTGGCAACCCGTTGGGAGGAATCGCCGCTGGTGTCCACTTTCCTGACAACGCTATCCGTGGAGGGTATAGACCGGATGGGGATTCTCAACGAGTTGATTCAGGAGATTTCCACCAATATGGCTATCAACATCCGCAAACTCGATATAGAGGCCGTCGAGGGAGTCTTTTCCTGCACCCTTGTCGTGAGGGTGTCAAATGCGGCAATAGTCAATCGGTTGTGCCGCCAACTTAAAAAAATCGAAGGAGTCAAGTCGGCCGTCAGAATTATTTAAAAAAATGATGAGAATGAATGATAAAAAGTTATTCTTGGGGAAAAAATCCTGGTTGCAGATTCTGTTTTTCGTTGTGGCAATCGTTTTGGTGGTCTATTTTGCACCGCGATCGTCCCATCGTGAATTTTCCTATGAGATAGGCAAACCATGGACCGGAGTGCGTCTCTATGCAAAAGCCTCGATGGCTGTTCCGCTCGACCCTGCTACGGAGAAGGCGAAGAAAGACAGTATCAACAAGGCGTTTGTCCCCTACTTCAGACACGATGTGACGGTTGCGGAAGAGGCTTTGGGCAAACTCAATCAGACTGTTGGAGGTTCGTTTTTAGTCAGTCAGTTGAAAACCATCTATGATGCGGGTATTGTCGACAATGAGGTCTATGATTCCATAGTGGAAAAAAATTGCCCGTCATCCGGGTGGTTGAGATTGGAGAGGAAGGGCAAATGGCCCGGCAGATTTCCACAGCCGGGATGTATTCGGCAAAAACTGCCTATGAAGAACTCGAAAAGACTATCGGCGGGTCTTTGTTGTCATCGATGTTGGACGTAGCTCAATACATACGGCCTAATTATATAGTCGATAAAGAGCGAATTAAAAAGCGCATCGAAACGGAATATCTGAGGGTCTGTACACGAGCTCCTATAGAGAAGGGCGAATTGATTATCGACAAAGGAGAAAAGGTCACTCCGCAGAAAGCGATGGCTATTGAGGCGTATGAAAAATGGGAAAAAGAATCGTCGGCGAAAGTAAGCAGTGGCTTGCAGATTGTCGGATTCGCGATTATTGTCATCGCATTGTTTTTCATGGCTTATGTCTATTTTTCATTCTATCGGCGGACGATACTCGATGACAAGCGCAAATTGCTCTTCGTGCTGTCGCTCGTCTCTGCATTGGCGATTTTTGCCTATGCAGCCATGCCACGATATGTCTATGGCGAATATTTCATTCCGCTGACGTTGGTGCCTGTCGTGTTGGTGACGTTTTTCGATTCCCGTACGGCATTCTTCCTCTCTGTCGTGCAGGTGATGATGTGCAGCCTTGTCTCTGAAAACCCACTGGAGTTTATTGCGTTGCATCTGACAGCCTGTGTCGTGGCTATCGATACGCTTCAGGAGCTTTCCAAACGTTCGCAATTGATTCGTACGGCTATTTTGGTGGCTTTGAACTATTCGATTGTCTATGTGGCTATCTATTTGATTGATAACGGTACTGTCGATGGCATGGACTATCGCGTGTTCTTCTACTTCTCGATAAATGCCATTTTGCTCTCATTTGCCTATGTCATTATTTTTGTGTTCGAAAAGCTTTTCGGATTTGTCTCGAAAGTTACTTTGGTAGAGCTCTCGGATGTCAACAACCCATTGTTGCAGGAACTTTCTGAAAAATGTCCGGGAACATTCCAGCATTCCGTACAACTTTCAAATCTGGCGGCTGAGGCTGCTCGGGAAATTGGAGCCAACTCTCAGTTGGCTCGTGCCGGCGCTCTCTATCATGATATCGGGAAAATGGATAATCCGGCTTTCTTCACGGAAAACCAGCATGATGTGAACCCTCACGAACTTATTTCTCCGGAACAGAGTGCGAAAATCGTTATACGTCACGTCACCGACGGGGTCAAGCGTGCGGAAAAAGCGAAGTTGCCGGCGGAAATTCGTAATTTCATTTTGGAACATCATGGCAGAAACTTAGCGAAATATTTCTATACCACGGCTTGCAACAATAATGGTGGAGAGCCGGTTGATCCGGCACCTTACACCTATCCCGGTCCGAATCCCCGATCGAAGGAAACGGCGATTCTTATGATGGCCGATGCGACGGAAGCCGCTTCGCGAAGTCTGAAGGAATACAACGATGAGACTATTTCAAATCTTGTCAATCGCATTATCGACGGGCAGATTGCTCAAGGTCTTATGAAAGAATCGCCTTTGAGTTTCCGCGACGTGGAGACGGTAAAAAAGGTATTTATTTCGCGTCTTCGCACGATGTACCATACGCGAATCTCTTATCCGGAACTTAAAAAGAAACAAGGATAATAGGATTCATTTGAACAGGTCGATGCGTAGAATTATTGTTACCTTTGCAAGCTGATTTGAAAGTTATGAGGAGAATATCTTTGAGAAAATGGAGTGTGCTGTCGGTCTGTCTGATGATTGCCGTTCAGGCCGTCATTATGGTTTTATTTTGGGGAGAACCACAAGGTAGCGACCAAGGAGTCTATATGGAGATTGCCCGCGACTGCTACGACAAAGGGTCGTGGTATCCGTCTGCTTCGGATGCCTACAGCCCGTATTTTTGGGCTCCCGGATTTATCAATTTCCTGATTTTGCAGCTCCATATTTTCGGGACCTTCAATTTGAACATGGTGTTTAATTTCTTGTTTAATTTGGCCATTCTTTCTGAAGTCTGCTACTTGGCAAGAAAGTTTTTCACCCCTCGTACGGCTGATATCTCGACAATATTCTTTTGTTTGCTCTACTCCAATTGGTTTGCTGTTGCTCCTGCGGGGACGGAAGTGCCGTTTTTGTTTTTGGCGTTGACAGGATTTTGTCTCTGTCTCAAGCCTTCGTGGCGTAATGTCGTTTTAGCCTCAGTCTGTTTTGCCCTTGCAAATTGGGTGCGTCCGCTGGTGGTCATCTTTGCCGTTGTGGCAGTTCTCTATATGCTGAAAAATAAATATTCCTGGAAGCTTTATCCGGCTTTGGCCATTCCGTTTCTGGCGTTAACGGTGGCTTTCGGCTGGATTGCAAAGGCCAATACCGGCATTTTCGCTCCGCAGGCCTCAACTTCAGGATTTAATTTGATTATGACGGCCAATGATGCCGCTTATGGAGGTGTGGCAACGTCGATTATGGACGATACGACCAGCATTGCCTATATCCGGGATATGGACAAGCATACGTTTGTCGAGAAGGACTCTATCTGGAAAGCGCGTTCGATAGAATGGATTAAGGAAAACCCCGGTCGGTATGCAAAACTTTATCTGTTGAAAATAGGGGGGCTGTTTGTGGAAGATTCATGGCCCGACCGTCCGATGATTGGCGGTTCCGGCTTTGTTGACCAGGCGGCTCACGGCAAGCAATCCGACAATGCGCTGCTCAAACGTATTCTGCACATGGCAGCAGGAAGTGTTGTGTTCTATATCATTGGAATTGCATTCTTGATAACAATTTTCCGGCAACGCAGGGATATTTTCACGTCAAAGGGTTGGCTTTTGCTGATTTTGCTGATGGGAATTGGAAGCACGTGTCTTTTTGCGGTGTCGCCTCGCTACCACTACCCTTTTATGTTTGCCATTATCATTTGGGCGGCCTTTGGCATTGATAAATTTTTAGAAAAAAGAAGATTATGACAGCTTATATCAAACTTATACGTCCACATCAATGGATAAAAAACGTTTTCGTTTTTCTGCCCTTGTTTTTTGGAGGACAGATTACGGAGCCGGCTAATTTGTTCCATGCCGTATTGGCGTTCCTTGCATTTAGCTTTGTGGCAAGTTCAATCTATTGCTTCAACGATATCTACGATGTTGAAGCCGACAGGCTTCACCCCAAAAAGAAAAAGCGTCCGATAGCTTCCGGGAAAGTGTCTGTCAAAGCCGGGTATTTTGCTATGTTTTTGCTTCTTGCGGCGGCTTTGGGCATTTCGTCGCTCCTTCCGGGGAATAGTAAATACGGCGTCGTTGCGGTTATTGCTGCTTATTGGGTGATGAATATTGCCTATTGTGTGCGCCTCAAACGAATTGCCGTACTCGATGTCTTTATAATTGCTGTCGGTTTCGTATTGCGGATTGTTGCCGGTGGTCAGGCCACAGGAGTGTGGATTTCTCATTGGATTGTGCTGATGACTTTCCTGCTTGCTTTATTTCTCGCTTTATGCAAGCGACGCGACGATGTGGCCATCTACGAGACATCAGGTGTGGCGATGCGTGCAAACGTTGTCAACTATAGTCTTCAGTTTATTGATATGGCGGTCGCTGTCATTGCGGCGGTTACGGTTGTGTGCTATATCATGTACACGGTATCTCCAGATGTAGTCAGTCGTTTTCATTCTGAAAACCTGTTCTACACCGCTATTTTCGTTCTCGGGGGCGTCATTCGTTATTTGCAAGTCACCATTGTCAATTCGCGTAGCGGCAGTCCGACCTCCGTTCTGTATAAGGACGCTATGTTGCAGATTTGCATTATAGGTTGGATTATTTCTTTTTTGGCTATCATCTATCTATGACAAAAGATATTGCAACGCTTGCCGTCTTTGATTTCGACGGCACGATTACCACTCGTGATACGCTTCCGGCATTTATTAAATTTGCAAAAGGATCTTGGCGCTATTATCTTGGAATCCTGTGGCTTTCGCCGATGCTTGCGGCTTATAAAATCGGCATAATACCCAATTGGAAGGCCAAGCAATCTCTGTTCTCGCATTTCTTTAAGGGAATGCCTGATGCGGAATTTAAGACGTTGGGGGAGCGATTTGCAGATTGCGTCGAACACTTTGTTCGCCCCGAAGTGATGGCGGCTTTGCGTCGTCATATGAAAGAAGGACACCGCGTATGTGTAGTCAGCGCCAGCATAAGGCAGTGGGTTGAACCGTGGTGCTTGCGTAATGGTGTCAGCCGGGTGATTGCCACTCGAGTTGAAACCGACAACAAACATTGTCTGACAGGTCGTTTCGCTTCTAAAAACTGTTATGGGCAGGAGAAGGTGAACCGCCTTCGTCAGGAACAGCCGGATGCCGATGATTGTTTTGTCGTAGCCTATGGCGACAGTCGTGGAGATCGAGAAATGTTTGCGTATGCCGACGAGGCTCATCTCGTAAAATAAAACTTTGAGATATGATGACTTATATTATTGCCCTAATCAGCATATTGCTTGGTTCGTTTGCCCAGTATTTCCTTAAAGTAGGAATGAATGCCATCGATATGGGCAAAGATGCGATGTCTGTTGTAAAATCCGTCCTTTCCAACCAGGCCGTTTGGGGCGGCTTGATTTGCTATGGTTTGAGCATGGTGTTTTGGCTGGTAGTCCTTTCTCGGCTTGAAATGAGCAAAGCCTACCCTCTTGTCAGCTTAGGCTATATTTTCGCTATCGTAATCGGCTATTTCCTGCTCGACGAATCCGTCAACATGATGAAGATTCTTGGTGTCGTGGCAATTGTTATTGGCGTCGTGCTCATTGCCCGCAGCTGATACACTGTGGATTCATCGGAACAGCCGCTTAAGGCGGCGGTGGCGCGCTTTTTCCCGGTGGTAGGCGCGCAGAAGCCCGATGGCCATCTTCCCCATCTCAGCAGGCTCCAAGCCGGCTATGCGTGCGTATTCTTCCGCCACTCGTGCTGTTTCGCGTTCGCTGTCGATATTCAGACACCGGAAGTTTCGGTAGAGGACTTTCGGATTTTGGATGCCGAATTTCATGCGGTTGATATCGATGAGTGCAAACTCATAATTTCCGTCACTGTCGCGCTTGAAGAGAATGTTTCCCGGCGAATAGTCTTTGTGAAGCACGCCTTTCCGGTGCAAGTCAAGCGTAAATGCTGCAAATGCGCGTATCATCGACTGATAGTCTTCGACTTCCGTTTCCCAATGGCGTATGTTCTGTCCTTCAAACATCCGGCAGATATAGTAGCTCCCGGCGAGCAGTCCGCCGTTGAATTCTTCGATATATGCAATGGGTTCGGGAGTCCCGATATGAAGACTTTCCAAATGCATTGCATTGTCGAACGACCTTTGCGCTTTACTGTGGCGAAGGTAGGTGTAGACCACTCTGTTGAAAGTGGCGGGGATATGGAATGATTTGACTGAGAGGTCGATTCCTTCAATCTCTGTGCGATAGATTGTATTGCGGTCGGCATAAATGACTTCTCCCGTCGAAGCGATGCTGTCGGGTATCCGTTGGATTTGCTGGCGGAGGCTTTCGTATTTCGGGTTGATGATTAATTTCCTTGTGGCTCTCATGGATGTCTAAAAACTGTCGAAACGCAATGGAAGCAAGTCCGCTACTTTGCTCACGACGTAGATGCCTTCTTCCCCGTAAAGGTAAATTTTCAACGGCTGGTTGCCCAGTTTTTCATATTCAAGAATAGCCTGGCGACAAGCGCCGCAGGGGGTAATCGGATTGCGCGTAAACTTCCCGTTCTGCGAAGCAGCTATCGCTATCTTCTCGAATTTGGCCTCCGGATATTTCGAATGGGCGTAGAATGCGGCTGTGCGTTCGGCGCAGGTTCCCGACGGAAACGCCGCATTTTCCTGATTCGAGCCACAGACGATTTTGCCGTTCGACAGCAGCAGTGCGGCGCCGACGCTGAATTTGCTGTAAGGTGCATACGAACGCTCGGTCATTGCTTTTGCCTTGTCTATTAAAATTTGGTCCTCCTCTACAAGTTCATTGTACGTATAAACTTGTATATTTGTAGTAATTTTCAATTCTTTCATAATGAAGACTCGTTTTCACAAATATAGGAATTTTTTTGATAACAAGCATATTTTGCAGTTTTTTATTCTCATTTTTGCCTTTTCGCTTCACGGACAGCAACTTTCGCTCGACTATCTGTCGTATATCGAGACTTACAAAGAGATTGCGGTTCGCCAGCAGCAAGAATACGGTATTCCGGCAAGCATCACCCTTGCTCAGGGGCTTCTCGAAAGTGGCGCAGGACGTTCGCGTCTGGCCTCTGAAGGCAACAATCACTTCGGGATAAAGTGTCATAAGGACTGGAAAGGCGGGGGAATCTATCAGGATGATGATGAAGAAAATGAATGTTTCCGCCGGTATTCCGATGCGGAGGAATCATTCGAAGACCATGCCCGTTTTCTGAAGCGTAAACGCTATGAACCGTTGTTTGCCTTGGAGGAGACGGACTATGCCGCTTGGGCGAAGGGACTTAAAAAGTGTGGCTATGCAACCGACCCGTCCTATCCGTCGAAACTGATTAACATTATCGAGCGTTATAAATTGTATGATTTCGACTCCGGCCAGCCTGTCGTGGCGCATCGGAAAAATCTGAAAGGAGACGAATCCTTGGAACATTCAATCGACATGGAAATTGTCAGCGAGTTTCGAATCATGCATGTCATTATTCAACGCTGGGGACTTTATTGTGTAAAAGTCTACGACGGTGATAGCTACGATTCGCTTGCAGATGAGTTTGGCATGAAGAAGAAAAAACTTCTCGGTTATAATGATTTGGGGAAGAAAGATGTAATGTTGCCGGCCGGCTCGCTGCTGTATTTGCAGGAAAAACACAAGGCTATGCCTGCCGACGGTCCGCAGATATGCCTGGCAAGAAAGGGCGACACGCCTTATGCGGTCGCCCAACGGTATGGAATAAAACTTGATTCCTTTTTGAAAATCAACAAACTGCGTCGAGACAGCAAGTTGGAGGACGGACAAAAGTTGCGTCTTCGCTAATTGCTCTAAAAATCTTGAAGCATTCCTAATATCTGCTTCATCTCAAAGCCTGACAGCGAACGGTTTTCTTTCAATTGGTCGGCAAATTGCCGGGCGATTTCGCAAACTGATTGGTTGTGAAACACCTGTTCCATATAGGAGTATGTTTCCTGAAAGATTTTTCGGATTTCGTCATCTTCCAATTGGCAAAGTCGCTTGCCTTCTTCTGCTACGGTCTTGAACAGGGCTTTCTTTGCCTTTGTGTAGTCGATGCCTCCTGATGGGATGGCTCGGCACATCATATTGGCAATGAGCATGTCGATAGTCATCTGGTAGTGTTTCAGCGTGTGATGCCATGATTCTACCGAAGGAAATGTATCCGTTTTCTTCGTCATCGAGGTCAATGCGGTAAAGCATATCTTCCCCGTTCCAAATAGTCAGGCCTATGGCCATGCCGGCGATGCCGTAGCACCGGTCGTTTTCGTCGCGATATTTCATTTGTTGTTATTGTCTTTTTCAGTGTTGTCCGCATCCGCATTCCCGAATAGAGTCTGCCAGGTGCAGCAGTGCTTCCTCAAGCGTCTTGCGCGGGCAGCCTACGTTCAGGCGCATGTGGCATTCACCTCCGT
>USOC01000016.1 GCA_900556245.1 uncultured Prevotellaceae bacterium | reverse complement strand
CATGGATGCGGTTGAAGTTGCTTCAAGCCAAGAGCGATACGCTTCTTTTCGTCGTCGAAGTCCAGAATAACCACGTTGAGCTTTTCGTCCAACTTCACAACCTCGTTCGGATCGTTTACGCGGCCCCAAGAAAGGTCTGTGATGTGCACGAGACCGTCAACACCACCAAGGTCGATGAATACACCGTAAGATGTGATATTCTTGACAGTTCCTTCGAGCACCTGACCCTTTTCGAGTTTTGCAATAATTTCTTTCTTTTGTTGTTCGAGCTCAGCCTCGATAAGAGCCTTGTGAGATACAACAACGTTCTTGAATTCCTGGTTGATTTTCACAACCTTGAATTCCATAGTCTTGCCTACGAACATATCGTAGTCGCGGATAGGCTTGACATCGATTTGTGAACCCGGCAAGAAGGCTTCGATGCCGAACACGTCGACAATCATACCACCCTTCGTGCGGCACTTGATGTAACCCTTGATAATTTCGTCGTTTTCAAGAGCCTCGTTGACACGATCCCAGCTGCGAGTTGCGCGCGCTTTCTTGTGAGAAAGGATCAACTGGCCTTTTTTGTCTTCTTGGTTTTCGATAAACACTTCAACTACATCGCCAACCTTCAGTTCCGGATTGTAGCGGAATTCGCTCATCGGAATAATACCGTCTGATTTGTAACCGATATTGACAACAGCCTCACGCTTGTTCAATGCGATTACAGTTCCTTCAATGACTTCCTTGTCCTTGACTGTGTTCAAAGACTCATCGTAAGTCTTAATCAACTCTTCGCGAGTTTTGCCGCTTTCTACCTGACCGTTTTCATACGAATCCCAATCGAAATCAGCAATCGGAGAATTTGTTAATTCGCTCATTTAAAATAAATTGTTAATAAAATAAGTTAATTTAGTAAGTTAGACATTATATTTATAATAGTCGACCGCAAAGTTAAGCATAATTTTCTATACGACAATCACTTTGCACCGTTTTTTTTCTCACAAAGCGATGTGTTTTTTTTCAATTGCAAACCAGATGACTTTTTCTCAGACTCAGCCAACATAAAAAGATGTTCCCTCGCAGTCTTTAACAAACATGCGGACACACTAGGATACAAAACGCTATATTTGGCCGGATTATCCTCAAAATTTAAATGGTTTTTCAAATAATGCTTGAATTCAACGCCGACATCACACCCCTTTTCCATCCCGCAACTCAGATAAATGCTCATCGCCGGCAAAGACAGAAAAGACACTGCTCCCTTTTTGTCCAAAGGCATTCATCGAAAAGACAAGCATAAAAGCACACAAGAGACAAATCTTCTTCATAACCGACAAATTATCATAGTTTCACATAAGAGCGACAAAAATAGTGAAAGACGAATGCGGCACCGAGCCAAAAGCGTACTTTTGAGCGAAAGTATTGCCGAGCCGCCTCCTGTCTTATACAAAGAGAGAGAAAAATCATATCGCCTGCCTTTGCATATTTTTACTGCCCCTGACCGAAAGAGCCCTAAATCAACCCGAAATGCAACAATGCCTTTTCAACGCCGTCACGGTCAACGGAGTCCGTAACATAGTCTGCGGCCGACTGCACATCCACACCGGCATTGCCCATCGCTACGCCAATGCCGGCCGCCCGCAGCATCGCCACGTCGTTGCCGCCGTCGCCGAACGCCATCGTCTCCTCAATCCGAATGCCAAAATACTCCGCCATCCGCGCAATGCCGCGGCCTTTGTCCGCTCCGTCCGACGTCACGTCCGTAAAAGTCGGATACCAACGCGACGAAATTGCAGTCGGCGCACCCGCAAGCAATTCAGGCTCTTGCTCCTCAGTGACAAACACAGTCATCTGCACAATTCCCTGACGCGCCAATTCGTCGAACGACGCCACTTCCCGGATATCACCGATATTGAGCAATTGCCGCAACGAGCCAAGCAATTCCTCGGAAGCGTTGTCCATCCGAAGACCGCCACACCCTACCGACAGACACGCCGCTCCCATCCTGCCAGCCGCCTGCCGGATAGCGCGAGCCTCACAAGCGGGAATCGGACTGAAAGCCACCACTTCATCACCGACAAAACAATAAGCGCCGTTAACCGTAACATAACCGTCTATCAAGTCCGAGACTTCTCCGATATTATCAATCAATTGACGCGGCCGCCCGGTGGCAATGAAAATTCTGAGCCCGTTTTGACGAGCTTGCCTCAGCGCACGCACTGCCGACTCAGGAATACGGTGGGTCGCAAAGCTGACAAGCGTCCCGTCTATATCAAAAAACAACGCCTTAATCATAAGTCTCCTTTCAATTTTTTGCCATAATAAGAACCCGACGTATAGAGCACAGCCACTGGATTATGCCCCGTGACACGGTCCTTTGTGACCAAAGTCGTGGCATACGCATCCGAATATTTATAGAACAAGCTGTCATGCCCCACACACAACCCTATGACCACATTCATATCCGTCCGGGCCTGATTGAGCAGACGAGCCTGCAAAAATGGATTGCACATAGCCGCCCCTATTTCTTCGCATTGCTTGGGACTCCCCATCGACGACATGGCTTTTCCGCCAACCTTGCAAATGACTGAATATGCTTCAAATCCGTTCTCGCGCAAGATTCGCGCAAAAATTCGCGCTTCGCTCTGAAGTCCGATGCAATTGGCTATTCCAATGCGACGGTATCCCATTTTCCGGGCAAAAGTCATAATTTCCTCCACTCGCGTAAGCCGACAATAACCCTCATACTCCACTTCCGCCGAAGCAACCATCACCCGATGATTGTCACCCTCCCCATAACGCTCAATCGACCACAGCCAATCGGCATCATCGAGGTGAGTCATCAGACAGAAATCGGGATAAGTGCGGTCTTTATACTTGCAATTCTGAGTGCCGCAATCTATACAGCTCAACTTCTTTTCCTCTTTCATCTTAACAATATTTTCTTCCTATTTTGCCAAGAACACACCTGTGCTTTCAGCGAAATACGCTATCTTTGATACACTAATTCGAAAAATGCATCCGTATGACAACACTGCAATACGAACGCTACAAACGTCATCTTCTCTTGCCCGAAGTCGGGGAAGCAGGTCAAATGAAACTGCTCGACAGCCGTGTCTTGATTGTCGGCGCCGGCGGACTCGGATCGCCTGTCGCTCTTTATTTGGCGGCTGCCGGAGTGGGGACACTCGGACTGGTTGACTTCGACAAGGTGGATTTATCCAACCTGCAACGACAAATCATTCACACCACCAATGATATAGGACGCCTGAAAACAGATTCGGCTTCGGCAAAAATCACCGCACTCAATCCCGATGTGAAAACAATAGCCGTCAACACCCGCTTCGACAGGAACAACGCCGCGAAAATCGTAGCCGACTACGATATGATTGTCGATGCCACCGACTCGCTCGAAACAAAATATCTCATCAACGACACTTGTGTGGCACAAAGCCGTCCGTTTGTCCACGGTGCAATCAACCAATTCACGGGAAACGTGATGACCGTCCTGCCGGGGTCGGCATGCTACCGCTGCGTCTTTCCGGAAGCCCGTGCGGAAAAGCCAAGTGCGGCATATGGCATATTCGGAGCGATTGCCGGTATTGCCGGAACTATCCAAGCGGCCGAAGTGGTGAAAGTCATCACGGGGTGCGGAACGCCGCTAGCCAATCGCCTGCTGACGTTCGACGCAGCTTCGATGGATTTCTTTACGCTCAATGTCAGTCGTTCGCCCGACTGCCCGCTGCACCGGTAAGAACGCCAAAAAAATCAGGCAAACTCCTCCTCGTCGTACTTTTGAAAGAGGAAATCGTTATAAGGGAATCGCTTCATATGGATTTCCCTGGCCATGGAATATAGCTTTTCTTTCAATTCCTCAATATTCAGCCGTTGCTTTGCCGAGATGAAGATACAATTGTCGTTCATCTTTGCCATCCATGTCTGCTTGAGTTCTTCGAGCGGAATGTTTTCGCGCGTACGAGGCGTCAGGTCGTCTTCGTCCTTTTTCTTGTAGGTGAATGCGTCCACTTTGTTGAACACAAGAATCATCGGCTTGTCCTTTGACTCGCAAACCTCTTGCAATGTCTTATTGACCACTTCCACCTGCTCTTCAAACTGTGGATGCGATATATCGACAACATGAACCAAAATGTCGGCATCGCGAACCTCGTCGAGAGTCGACTTAAACGAGTCGACCAAGTGAGTCGGAAGTTTGCGGATAAACCCGATTGTATCGGTAAGCAAAAATGGCAGATTGTCGATAATCACCTTCCGCACAGTTGTATCGAGCGTTGCAAAAAGCTTGTTTTCGGCAAATACGTCCGACTTGCTCAACAGATTCATCAGCGTCGACTTGCCGACATTCGTATAGCCGACAAGAGCAATACGCGTCAGCTTGCCGCGGTTCTTCCGCTGCAATGATTTCTGTCGGTCAATGCTTTTCAGCTCTTCCTTCAACCGGGAAATCTTGTCGAGGATAATACGCCGGTCCGTCTCAATCTGTGTCTCTCCCGGACCTCTCATTCCGATACCGCCTCGCTGACGTTCCAAGTGTGTCCACATGCGCGTAAGCCGTGGCAACAAATACTGATACTGGGCAAGCTCCACCTGCGTGCGGGCCGTTGCAGTCTGCGCCCGCTTGGCGAAAATGTCAAGAATCAGGTTGGTTCGGTCGAGAATTTTCACTTTCAGTTCGTTCTCTATGTTCAGCACCTGCTTCGAAGTCAGGTCGTCATCAAAAATCACGAGTTCAATGCCGTTGTCCTCCACATACTGGCGTATTTCCTCAAGCTTTCCCTTGCCGACAAACGTGCGGGGATGTGGATTGTCGAGACGCTGCAAAAAAGTCTTCTCGGTCACTGCTCCTGCCGTCTCCGCAAGAAATGCAAGCTCGGCAAGATATTCGTTGGACTTGGACTCGCTTTGCGTAGGCGTAATCAGCCCGACAAGCACTGCTCGCTCCTCAGAATCCTGTTGTATGGTTTTTCTTTCAATCATACTGCAAAATTAAATAAATTTCCATAAAAATCAATCAGGGGAATCGCAACATGCGACTCCCCTGACCAAACCTTAAAAATTCACCTTGTTACTTCTTTTCCACCTTATTGTAACGTTCGTTTAGAATTTTCACAATGTCTTCTGTCACGTCAGGCACTCCATTGAGATACCATGTCGCTTCTTTTCTCAACACGACTGACAGTCCCTGCTTCTTGGCATACTCGTTGACGCACTTATTGATTGAGTCATTGAGCTGCTTGTTGCTCAAGCCCATTTCGTTGGCAAGCTGATTCTGCAGATTAGCCATATACCGCTCAGCGTCATTGTTCATCTGCTGAAGCTTCTGCTGGTCGGCATTGAAGCTCGACTCTGTCAGATACTGGTTGTTTTTATATTTCTGTTCCATCTGAGCGGCAAAACGCTGGATTTCCTGCATCTTTTGATTGCGTGCCGACTCTACGCGATTTTGAGCCCGCTGCCCTGCTTCAAGCACGTCTTTCGCAAAATTGTATTTTGATAGCAGCGAGTCGCTGTCGATGTAAGCCATATTCACCTTTTGCGGAACGGTTGCCGCTGTGTTTGCCGTGGTCTCCTTTTCAGCTTCTGCACTACCGCAAGAGAAAAGGGCGAGCGCCATCAGCAAAACGGGCGCCATCTTAATTGCCTGAAAAATTTTCATTTCGTTTTTTGGTTTTATTTTTTTAAAGTTTCTGTTTCTTCACTGTGTGCGCAACGAATATTTCGCTTTCTCATAGCCGGATTGTCATGAATGTGTCCGGAGGGGAACTTTCCGTTTTTGACGAAAAACACTTTTACTCCTAACAAAATGATACAGACTCCTATAACAGCGACAGAAAGTAAAAAAGTTGGCATTTTTCTTATTTTTCGCTTGCAAATATAGCGAAAGGTCGCTAATTTTATCGCCAAACTCAGATTAATTTTATAACTTAGACGATGAAACAATTGAGTTTTAACAAAATTTCAAATATCAACATAACAATTTTTAAATTCTAAACAACTATGACAATTAAAGAACTCGAGCCTAAACTGATTTGGGGCATATTCGATGAAATTACGAAAGTTCCGCGTCCTTCAAAGAAGGAGGGAAAAATCCGCGAATATCTTTTAGAGTTCGCAAAAAAGCATAATATTGAAGCCAAGACCGACGCAATTGGCAACGTCGCCATGCGCGTGCCTGCCACCCCTGGCAAAGAAAATGTTCCGACCATCGTCATGCAAGGCCATATGGATATGGTGCCCAACCAGACGAAACCCGAAACCCACAACTTTGACACCGACCCGATTCTTACAGAAATCGACGGCGAATGGGTACACTCCGCAGGCTACAAGACTACATTAGGAGCAGACAACGGCATCGGCATGGCTGCTGCGTTAGCTGCGTTAGTCGACGATTCGTTTGCTCACGGACCGCTTGAAGCGCTCTTCACAATCGATGAAGAGACCGGATTGACAGGTGCCAAAAACCTCGGAAAAGACATGATTTCAGGCGAGACGCTCATCAACCTCGACTCTGAAGCCGAAGCGCAGATATTTTTGGGATGCGCAGGAGGCATTGACACAATCGGCCGCTTCCCATACACTTGCGCCCCCGTTTCGGAAGGCTTCCAGTTCTTCACATTCTCCATCACGTCCTTCAAGGGAGGACATTCCGGCGCCGACATCCACCTCGGACGCGCCAACGCAAACAAGCAACTCGCCCGCTTCCTGATAGACTGCTACCGCGCCTACGGAGAAATCGCCATTGCAGACATGAACGGAGGAGAACTCCGCAACGTAATTCCAGGCAACGCCTATGCCGTTATCGGAGTGCCGGCCGACAAAAAAGAAGATTTGCGCACACGCGCAAACCACTTTGCCGCAATCGTGGAAGAAGAATACAAAGGCATCGAAGACGCACAAAAAATAACGCTGGAATCGGCCGAAACACCGGCTTGTATTATTGACATCGAAACAGCGCGACGTGTGGTAATGTGCATTCACTCTGCACCCAATGCCGTCATAGCCATGAGCCGCAGCATCAAGGGAATGGTGAGCACATCAACCAACTTGGCCCTCATCCGCATCGACCGCGTAAAGAAAGAGATTGTCATTACGACATCCCAACGAAGCGAAGAAGAATCCCGCAAATTCGAAATTGCCAGTGAAATCTACACCCACTTCGAACTTGCCGGAGCAAAGGTGGAACAAGGCGACGGATATCCCGGATGGACTCCGAATATGGACTCTGAAATCTTGAAGGTCGCAGTAAAAGCATACGAAGACCTATATGGCATCACACCGGTTTGCACATCTCTCCACGCAGGTCTGGAATGTGGCAACTTCTTGGTAAACAACCCGAAGCTCGATATGATTTCCTTCGGCCCGACATTGCGCGACGTACACACGCCAAAAGAATCAATGCACATCCCGGCCGTTGAAAAATTCTGGAACCACTTGGTCAGAATCCTCGTTATGGTTGCTGAAAAATAAGCGACTTTGACAGAATGTTCATAACACGAAACGAAGCGGAAGTTTCAACGCCTGCCGACCTCCGGAAGCGCAACTTCCGCTTCTTCTCTTATAACAAATAAAATGACGAGACCTGTCCCAATTATGATTCCACCATAAACAAGGAACTAACAGACTCACTGCAAACCGACTCACTGCAAACCGACTCACTGCAAACCGACTCACTGCAAGCCGACTCTGCAAAGTACTTCCGCCTTACCGAAAACGACTATTCCAAAGTGGCGGATGAACTGGGCATCGACATTGCCACCATGAAAGCCGTTGTCGAAATTGAGGCCGGCCACAGCCATCAGGGATTCATCGAGCCTGGCATCCCCATCATCAACTTCGACCTTGTCATTTTCAAGCGGTTCTTGAGACGAGCCGGAATAAACTACGCAAAATACAGTTCTTCCACAGCTTTTCGCGCGCCGAATGTCAGAAAATACGGCTCCTATGGTAAAGCCCAGTGGGCACGCCTCGATGCTGCCCGCAAAATCAACACGGAAATAGCCGACAAGGCAACCTTTTGGGGTATGTTTCAAATAGGAGGATTCAACTGGAAAAACTGCGGTTGCGCCTCACTTGATGAGTTCATTGAAAAAATGAGCACATCAGAAGCCGAACAGCTCGAACTCTTCGCCCAATTCTGCATACGCATGAATCTCGTGAAATATCTTCGAAAAAAAGACTGGAACGGATTTGCATACCACTACAACGGCCCGGGATATAAAAAGCGCGGATACCATATCCGCCTCCAAAAGGCACACAAAAAACACACAAAAAAATAGACCTTATATTAAGGTGTCTGTCCTACGCCGTAAAAAAAATCACCCGACAAGAAAAAAAATTGCTGAAAAACTTGCAAGAATAAAATAATGTTTCTAATTTTGTAATGATTTCAAAAATGAACTAAATACAGGATTATGACAAACGCTGCAATCGCCCGACTGAAGGAGCACAACATCAAGCCCTCCGCCCAACGGATTTCCATCATGGAATATCTGATGAGCCACAGGACTCATCCGACAGTTGAAGCCATCTACAGCGACTTGGTCA
The DNA here is from genome assembly GCA_900556245.1 of uncultured Prevotellaceae bacterium. Classification (GTDB taxonomy): domain Bacteria; phylum Bacteroidota; class Bacteroidia; order Bacteroidales; family Muribaculaceae; genus Limisoma. The sequence continues at coordinate 2,251 of USOC01000016.1, read as the reverse complement.
AATCAATGCCGACTCTTTCGAAAACGACGATCTACAACACGCTGAAACTTCTTGAAGAAAACAACGCCATATTAGAGTTGACAATCGATAAGAAAACAGCACACTACGACGGAACCGTCAACCCCCATTCCCACTTTCTTTGCCGGAAATGCGGATGTATCATAGACCTCCCGCTTCCCGAAACAAACGATGAACAAAACAACAAAGAGTTTGTTATAGAAGAAACTGAGATTTACTATAAAGGCCTGTGTAAAAAGTGCCTTAAAGAATAGAGCAGACAGTTAGAAAAACTAAAGATATTACAAATTAAAAACAACAAATTAAAAACTTACAACTATGACTAAGAAATTCATTTGCACAGTATGCGGTTATGTACACGAAGGTGAAACAGCTCCCGAAAAATGCCCACAATGCGGTGTTCCGGCAAGCAAGTTTAAAGAAGTAGACGAAGAAGCAGCTCTTCAATTCGTGACAGAGCACGTCATCGGTGTAGCTAAAGGCTGCGACGAAGAAATGATTAAAGACCTCAATGCCCACTTTATGGGAGAGTGCACTGAAGTAGGTATGTACCTTGCAATGTCACGTCAAGCTGACCGCGAAGGATATCCTGAAATTGCCGAAGCCTACAAGCGCTACGCATGGGAAGAGGCTGAACATGCATCCAAGTTCGCTGAACTTCTTGGCGACATGGTATGGGATACTAAGACCAACCTTGAAAAGCGTATGGCAGCCGAAGCCGGTGCAAATGCCGACAAGATGCGCATCGCTAAACGAGCTAAAGAGTTGAACCTCGACGCAATCCACGACACAGTTCACGAAATGGCTAAGGACGAAGCTCGTCACGGACAAGGATTCGAAGGTCTCTACAACCGCTTCTTCAAGAAATAAACCAACGTTCTGAAAATAAAAACCGAAAAAGGTTGTGTCTGCATGACACAACCTTTTATTCTTTTTGTCCGGCGAAACCAGCTAATAGTTCAATTTGCCACAAGAATAGTCTCTGCCGCTTCACTTGATTCACAATCCCGGAAAAACATACTCCGACAAAGGAGCGGCGGAATTGGAATATAGCGGATGCTTAGGCATCCCGCTCTTCAGTTTTTTTATGCACAACACCCGACGCGACCTCGCCTGCAACAACGCAGCTATGTCTTTCGCATAAACCTGCGTATACCCTCGCTTAAACACTAAATTTCCGTATGCAAGCAATACATCGGCGTGAGGATAGCGCTCAAGCATAGTCTCTATTACAGCTAAGTTTTTCCGATGCAACGTAATGTCTCCCTCCAAAGGCAAAGCGTCCGGACTGGTAGAACGCAAAGGATAAAGATTCAACATCACAAACCCGTCACAACCGTGACTGTCGGCAATCCTAACAACACTCCTCATTGTATTGTCCGGCTTCCCGTCTGTTGCCGTACTCGGATTAAATCCGAAAACAATCAAAGGATTCTCACCTTTCTTTTCAAGCGCGAATCGCACGGAAGAATAGACAGCCGGCAGCATACTGACTTTTGAATAATCAACAGTCATACAACTTCGCCAACGTAGTTCAGACGGTCATTCCTCCAATCAATTCCCTGATGGAAGATATATTATGACGCTTCAGGTAATCCTCTATGTAGTCAACAATCTTCAAGGTTACTGCCGGATCCACAAAATTGGCAGTTCCGACCTGAACAGCAGTTGCACCGGCCAAGATAAATTCCAAAGCGTCGCGGCCGTTCATGATGCCTCCCAATCCAATAACAGGCACTTTCACCGCACTGGCCACTTGCCAAACCATCCTCACCGCTATCGGACGGATGCAGGGTCCTGACAGACCGCCGGTGACAGTCGAAAGATAAGGACGACGCTTCTCTACGTCAATTGACATTCCTAAAAATGTATTCACCAACGAAACAGCGTCTGCCCCCTCTGCCTCAACGGCTTGTGCGATTTCTGCAATATTTGTAACGTTAGGCGACAGCTTGACTATCAAAGTTTTTCCGTATGCTTCCCGTGCAGCACGCACCACTTGAGAGGCTCCGCTACAGGTCGTTCCAAAAGCCATGCCTCCCTGCTTTACGTTCGGGCAAGATATATTCAGTTCGATGGCATGAATTTTATCCAACTCGGAAAGACGCTCGCAAACGGCCACATAATCCTCTATTTTTGCCCCGGAAACGTTGACGATGATTTCCGTATCAAAATCCTTAATACGAGGATAAATGTCGCTGATAAAATAGTTTACGCCATGATTTTGAAGTCC
>USOC01000015.1 GCA_900556245.1 uncultured Prevotellaceae bacterium | reverse complement strand
TTGACCGACGGCAAAAAGAAACTTTACGAAGGTGAACTTCCTATTACTCAATTTGGTGTGATAGAATATCTGGCTCCGGTTTTGTTCAACAAGAATTCTACCATCAAAGTTTATTTTGATCCGAATACGGGAGGATTGCTCAAAGTGGACAGAGAAGAAGGGAAATAGAAAAACGAGAAAGTGAACTTCTAAAAAACAAAGAATATGGTTGGTGAAGGACATGCATTCGACATGATACGCCGAATAAAAGAGGGACGGGAAGCTTCCCGCCTACGTCGTGAACGTGCTAACGACAAGTTGAAGCATTTAAACCGTGCAAACGAACCTTATCCACTACCCAATACCACTCCCGAAGAAATGGAACGTATCATCCACGACTCGGAGAAAAAGAAAGAGAAAGACAGCAATTATTTTGTTTGGGGAACGCTTATTATCATGGGAGTCCTGATAGCAATTGCCGTCATACTTTGGGCTGTATTTATCAAATAAATAATAATAAATTCACCACAGAGGACACGGAGGACACGGAGGACACAGAGGTTTAATCTTTTTTATTCACTATAGAGTAACACAGAGTCTCACGTATTGAGAATCGTATTTATCGCTCTGTTTTACTTGCGGAAAGAGAGAGAGAAGAACTCTGTGTCCTCCGTGTCCTCTGTGGTGAAATATAAATTCCTATTTATGCGACTGGTATCACCAGTTTTATAAATCCATCTTTCTGCATTTGAGAAAGATAAGCCGATACACGCGACTCGTAGCCCTCTTCATTTTGAAAATGGTCTGCGAGTTTTTCTATAATCTCACGAACATTGCGTTTTCCATCTATCAGTTCCCATACAGCCGTACCGTGTTCTTCCAATCGCACATGAAGTTCTTTCGACATTCCTGCCGGTACAAGGAAGCGTTGCATCCACGGATATTTAAAACGGGGAAAGGAGAGCACAATCGTCTCCCCTTCCCTTTCTGCTGTAATATGTTCACTGCGACAGGGAATGACCTCTAACAGGTTGATTTTCTCTTTGGCAGCCATACTTCTTATTTTTTATTTCAGAGTATTCATACTGATACCCTTTTGTTTACACCTTGATACAAAATTCCTTTGTTACTTTAGGTATTGAATTTCCCAGTTACTTTTGGATATTCGCCTCTTCCAGACCGTATCCCTTCTTCTTGTTCTCTGCCTTCAACATCAAAGCCACAATCAGAGCAAGTACACCAAAGAGAGCAAAAATAGTCATCGGCAATGTGTAATCATAAGTCTGTGCACCGTCTACCACCGGACCTTTGCAATAAGTATTCAATACCCATCCGATTAACAAAGGAACACCCATCAGTCCCCAGTTCTGTACCCAGAAAATCAAAGCGTAAGCAGTACCCAGCTGTTTTTCCGGAATAATCTTCGGAACAGAAGGCCACATAGCCGAAGGCACCAATGAGAAAGCAAATCCCAATATAATCATTATAATAGTAGCAAACCACCATATATTCAGTATAGGCAGGGCAAACATGGTATGTACAAAAATTAGCATCAATGATCCGATCACCATCAATGTGGCTCCTTTACCGATACGGTCATATAACGAACCGAACAACGGAGTCAGGATAATTGCACCAATCGGCAACAATCCGGGAATCGTTCCCGCCAGTTTCGGATCTACATTATATTTCTGCACCATCAAGTCGGCAGCATATTTGATAAAAGGGAAGACGGCCGAGTAGAACAATACGCACAGCAATGCGATCAACCAGAATCCCTTATTGGTAATGATATACACAATATCTTTCATACGGAACGGTTCTTCCGGTTCCAAACCTTCTGCATCCAAAGAAGCATCCAATTTCTTATCGTAGAAAGTATAAAGGAAGAAAGCAATAGTACCTACACACAGCATAATCAGACAAAACAGAATAGGAGCAGGAATATTGGTATGGAATGCACCACCCTCGTCCGTATATCCGAAGAAGTCTGCCAAAGGAACTGTCAACACCATCGCCAGAGTTGTCCCAATACGTGCCGTAGCCATTTCAAGTCCCATAGCCAATGCCATTTCCTTGCCCTTGAACCATTTCACTATAATCTTGGAAACAGTGATACCAGCAATCTCCACACCTACACCAAAGATAGCATATCCCAATGCAGCCAACGTCACCTGTGTTTTGAATCCGAAGAGCATGGCACCTTCCGGAAAAGTAGTAGAAATCGCATAGTATTTCAATCCACAACCAAACACCATCAATAAGCAAGCTCCCATTCCGGTGAAACGAACTCCCATTTTGTCCAAAATGATACCACCGAAGATCAGCATCAACAAGAATACGTTAAACCAACCGTAAGCGCTTGTGAAGAATCCATAATCAAGACTATCCCATAATAGTTCTTTCTCAAGCATGGGTTTTAGAGGAGACATTACGTCGGTGAGGAAATAGCCGCATAGCATAGTAAATGCGACCAATGCTAGAACACTCCATCGGAGTACGGCGGAGTCATTCAATTTCTGTTTCAAATGTTCTGTCATTGTTATATTTAAAAAAGTAGTTAATAATCTTATACAGCCAACAAAGGTAGTTAAATCTCGTTTGTTTCTATCACAAAGAGATTGTTTTTACAAGAAAAAGTTAAGTGCGGATTACACTGACCACGCGGAACATTGAAAATCCGTGTAATCTGCGTAATCCGCACTTAAATATCAAAGAAATGCAGCATCCGTCTGCACCTTCCCATTAATGGTTTTACCCCAAAGTCTTACCTGACGACGGAGTGAATTACTCTGCTGCAGGAGCAGGAGTTTCAGTAGCCGGTGCCGGAGTTTCTGTAGCAGGTGCATTGGTAGCAGGAGCTTCAGTTTGCGGCGCAGCCGTACCTGCGGGTAAGTTATACGGGTTAGTCTGTTGTTCTTTCTGTGCCTGTTCCAACACTGCGTCTTTAGCAACAGCAGAACGAGGAACTACATAAGCAGTAGCAATGCTCATTACAACCATAAAGATGGCCAGGCCCCATGTTGCTTTTTCCAGAAAGTCTGTAGTCTTGCGCACGCCCATGATGGCGTTAGATGAAGAGAAACCAGAAGCAAGTCCGCCTCCTTTTGAGTTCTGAATCAGCACGATGAAACACATCAACAAGGCTGCAATAACCATTAAGATAACGAATAATAAGTACATTTTTAGTTATTTTGAATTAGCGTTAATAATCAATTTCTCCAAAAATCTGATTTGGTCTGCAAAGTAAGCATTTTTTTTTGGATATTTCAAGCTTAATTTTTTAATTATTTCAAGAGCTTTTGAATATCGTTGCTGTTTAACATAGATTTTTGCCAAAGTTTCCGTAAAACAGCTGTCATCTTCCTCTTCTTCCTTCATCGTTTCTTCTTCGGTAAGTTCGTCCGAAGAGGTTGGCGAAGATGGCATTTCTTCTCTTAAAGGTTTCATGCAGAGGGGAGAGTCGCTCTCGCTCTTTTCTATAAAGTCGTCAATCAGTTCGAAGCCTTTGAGTTTGGGCGTTTCTTCAGCCGGTTGTTCCGTGGCCGGAGTCTCCTCCAAAAGATAAGAAGTGTAATCCATCGAATAGTCGAAACTGGTCCGGGCAGTCACCTCTTCGGGTACTGTGGACAAGAAAGCGTCGATCAATGCTAATGTGCGGTCTACGGACGGTTCGTCTTTCAGCACCTCCGTGAGAGGTACTCCCTTTTTCCGTGCCTGCACATCATAGCGGTCACCTTCAATCAACCGGAACAACTGCCGTCTGTCTGCAATGTAAAGAACTGCTTTCCGCAGTTCTCCACCGAAACTAATATCATGGAGAATATACAGATTCTTCAGATACAACAGACGAAGTGACTGAAAATACGGATACCTCGCAAGAAGATTGCGCAGTTCGTACAAAGTATCCCTATTCAGCGTCTCGGGATGCTGAATCCATTGTTGAAAGTTAACAGAAGTCATTTATATTACCAGTTTGCTACAGTTGCATTAAAAATTTGGTCGGTGATCTCTTTAGACATTTCAGCAATCAATCCGTCCTGTACGGCAGTCAACAACTGGGTAGAGTCGTAGGTACGGAACGCAGAAAACTGTTGTTCAAAGTCTTCGGCATGATTGGTGTTGTTGACAAAACGCACATTGACGGTGATAGTCAACTTCGTCTCCGAAGAATAACCGTCGGCAGATACTGCCTGGTTGTACTGATTGTACCCTGTGATTTCTCCGTCAATCTGCAAGTCGGCATTTTGACTCGGCTTGAGCAGTTGCAGACGGGTCTGCCGGATGAAGATATCTTTCAGGTCCTCATTGAATTTGGTTGCCAACGGAGCATATACATACTCCGACTTGATCGGGAAGTCGGCTATCGAAATGGTCTTTACCTTATCATAATTGATAGACGATCCGTTAAACTTATAGGAAACAGTGCACGCAATGACTACCAACGGCAAGCCGAACAGTAGCAAAGGGCGTATTATTTTCTTAATCCAATTCATATTCTTTTATTTTTCTATAAAGTGTACGCTCGGAAATATTCAAGTCCTTGGCCGCACTCTTCCGCTTTCCGTGATGCCTTTCAAGTGCTTTGCGTATCATTTCTTTTTCCACTTCGTCCAGTGACAAAGGAGGTTCTTCTACATATTCTTCCGTGTCTTGTATGTCGTCATCATCCTTGCAAACCGCAGGCTGCATGGTATGAATGATCGCAGGTACCGAAGGCTGGTGTGTCGTCACTACCGGAGTAGTAACCACCGTTCCCACTTGTCCTACCTGCCCCACCTGTCCGGCACGTTCCGCCATCAGGTTGTGCACCATCTTCTTCAGCTCCGCCACTTCCTGGCGCATATCGAACAGAACAGAATAAAGAATCTCCCGTTCGCTCTCAAAGCCTTTACTCTCACGCGTTCCCATCAGCGCGGGAAGACGTTGCGTATTTTGTGCGGGAAGATAATTCTGCAAGATAGCAGCAGAGATCTCCCTATTGGTTTCAATGATAGATATTTGCTCGGTGATGTTCTTCAACTGACGAACGTTGCCGGGCCACGGGTAAGCCAATAACTCTTTCTTCGCATCCTCCGTCAACTGGATAGCAGGCATCCGGTATTTCTCTGCAAAGTCTGCGGAAAACTTACGGAACAACAAAAGTACATCGTCACCACGTTCACGCAAAGGCGGTATTTGGATAGGCACCGTATTCAACCGGTAATATAAATCTTCACGGAAACGTCCTTCTGCAATCGCTTGTGTCAGATTGACATTGGTAGCTGCCACAATACGAACATCCGTCTTTTGCACTTTGGACGAACCTACTTTTATAAACTCGCCACTCTCCAACACACGGAGCAAACGCGCCTGGGTAGGCATCGGCAACTCCCCTACTTCATCAAGGAAAATAGTACCGCCGTCCGCTTCACCGAAATATCCTTTCCGTTCGCCGATAGCACCGGTAAACGCGCCTTTCTCATGCCCGAACAGTTCGGAATCAATCGTACCTTCCGGAATAGCGCCACAGTTGACGGCAATATACTTGTTGTGCTTCCGAGAACTGTAGGCATGAATAATTTGCGGAAAGAACTCCTTTCCCGCTCCGCTTTCTCCGTTGACAAGCACCGACAAATCAATGGGGGCCACTTGCATAGCCCTACCCACAGCCGCCATCAGCGCCTGCGAATTGCCTATGATGCCAAAACGCTGCTTCGCTTGCAATAATTCCTGAGGATTACCCGATTCCATTGCCATTTAATCTTTATTTAGAGTTTACAAAATTACTATTTTATCTGCAATTTTCGAAAGTTTCTCCGCTTTTATCCGTACGCAGGCCACGCTTTATCCAAATTTCCCCTCAATCACGACATTTTTCATTTTGCCAATCCCGACAAACATCGTAACTTTGCGGTACTTTAATGACATTCTGACAAATAATGCGCATCGACATAATCACTGTTCTACCCGAAATGCTGGAATCGCCGCTCAATTGCTCGATTCTCAAAAGAGCCCAACAAAAAGGTCTGGCGGAAATCGCCGTCCACGACCTCCGCGACTATACGCTCGACAAGCATCGCCGGGTCGACGACTATCCCTTCGGCGGAGAGGCGGGTATGGTCATGAAAATCGAACCGATTGACCGCTGCATCGCCGCGCTCAAAGCCCAACGCGACTACGACGAAGTCATCTTCATGACCCCGGATGGACAGCAGTTCAACCAGAAAATCGCCAACACCCTGTCGCTCAAAGAAAACATCATCATCCTTTGCGGACACTACAAAGGAATAGACTACCGAATCCGCGAGCATCTCGTGACAAGGGAAATCACCATCGGCGACTATGTTCTGACCGGAGGAGAACTCCCGGCCGCCATAGTCACTGACGCCATGGTCCGGCTCATCCCTGGCGCAATAGGCGACGAACAGTCAGCTCTTAGCGACTCTTTTCAAGACGACCTCCTCGCACCGCCGGTCTACACGCGGCCGGCCGACTACAACGGATGGACCGTACCCGAAGTCCTGCTGTCAGGACACCAGGCGAAAATCGACGAATGGAAGCACGACATGGCCGTCGCCCGCACCAAAGCGCTCCGCCCCGACCTGCTCGAAAAATCAGACAAATAGCACTATGCAATGAGGTTTTTTTCAAAAATATGGGACAAGCTGAGGAATTTCAATTTTTTCCTCCTCGCCATTGTGGCCTTTGCCTCCTATATTTCGTTCTTTTCCGACTACAACTATGTAAAAGTAGTGGAGTACAACAACGAAGTCAACGCTCTTAAAAAAGAAATAGCCCTTTGCGAAGACTCCGTACGCATCTACCGGCACCGTCTTGCGCAATTGGAAAACAACCCTTCCGATTTGGAAAGAATCGTTCGCGAGGAATATCTCATGAAACGAGACAAAGAAGACCTATACATCATCGAATAAATTCAGATCCAACAAAAAAACAGTCATATGATTAGCGAAAAACATCTCAACATCATCCTGTCGGTCGCTATGCTCATCCTGCTGGCAGCCGCCGTCATCCCCCTGCTTCCCCAAAGCAGCCACCTCTGGTATGACTGGGGAAGAATCATATTCGCCCTCGGCGCCGTATCTGTCGCCACAGTACGCATCCTGCAACGACTCACCCGCCGCCGCGCCAAGTTCAGTCTGCGCGTGCGCCGGCTCTTCACCCTCGAATTTTGGTCCTCAATGTGCTACCTGCTGGCAGCCCTTTTCACTTATGCAGACGCCTACCATTCGACATGGCTCGGATTTCTCACCGCCGGTGCATGCGTACAAGTATACGCCTCGTTTATGATTGACCGCCAACTACGCAAAGACTCAAACGACAAGAACACGAAATAGCGGACTCCCACACCCGTTTGTCGATAAAAAATCTTAATTTGACATCGTTTCGACAAAACATCCGGGAAATTAGCCGCCAATTCAGTAGTATTTAGTATTTTTGCCATCTAATGGAACTAAGGCTGACAATCGATCAAGGCAACACTTCAGTAAAAATGTCGGTTTTCGACAGGAAAACCCTGCTGAAATCATGGCGCGAAGAGCGACTGACGGAAGAGAATATCCGGCAAACCCTGCACGGATTCCCCATCGTCAAAGCCATCTATTCGTCAGTAACGGGCACCGACTCCCAACGTGTCGACCAACTGCGCGACACCCTGAATTTTGTCTGCCTGCTCGATGAGAAGCTGCCGATACCCATAACCGTCGACTATGCGACACCGCAATCTCTGGGGCATGACAGAATCGCCGCAGCCGTAGGTGCGCTGGAATTGCTGCCAGGACACAACTTGCTGGTAGTCGACGCAGGGACTGCCGTCACCTACGACTTTATCTCTGCCGACCGCCATTTCATTGGAGGGAATATCGCTCCCGGGCTGAACCTGCGACTGCAAGCCCTCGCGAAAAAATGCGCACAACTGCCAAACGTCCCCGCAGAAGGAGAAACCCCACTCTTAGGCTACGACACAACAACGGCAATCCGCTCTGGTGCTGTCATCGGAATTGCGGCGGAAATCAATGATATGGCTCGCAGACTTGCCCTGCGACACAAAAATATCGAAATCGTACTGACCGGAGGCGACTGCAACCTCATCGCCCCCCATATCGATGTCAAGAACATACACAAAAACAGCGATTTAGTCGCTATCGGACTTAACAGAATATTAGAACACAATGAAATACTTTAAACGACTCATGCTGGCCGCGGCTTTGGTTTCTTCCGCCCCGGCTCTCATCCATGCTCAAAATGAGCAATCGCCCTATTCACGCTACGGATATGGCATGATTGGCGATTTCGCCACCAGCGCACAGCGCAATATGGGTGGCATCGGAATCGCAATGAACGACGGTCGGCACATCAACGTGATGAACCCGGCATCCTATGCGGCAACCGACTCGCTTACCCTCACATGGGACATCGGAGTCGACCTGACGCGCCTCTGGTCGGAAGACAACGGATATAAAGGAAAATCATTCGGCGGCGGACTCGACTATCTCACGATGATGTTCCCCATTGGAAAATATATGGGCGGAAGCATCGGCCTTGTCCCCTACACAACCGTCGGATATTCCTTCGGAAGCGACGTCAAAGACAACGATGGAAACAAACTGGCAAATGCAAGCTCTTCTGGCTACGGAGGACTCAATGAACTCTACATCGGAGTGAGCGGACGATTGTTCGACGGCATGACACTCGGCGCCAACGTTGCATACCAATTCGGAACAATCGTCAACGACACATACCTCATCGAAGCCGGAGGGTCCGCACAGTCGCTATTCGAACAAGCCATCCAAATACGAGACTGGAACATACTGCTCGGACTCCAATACTCCAAAGAGTTTCGCGGGAAACACCGGCTGACATTCGGGGCAAACTATGCTCCCGGAAAAGATTTCCACGGAAAGACATGGGGTGTCAAATACGACCTGAAAGCCGACGAAAAGCCGGACACTGTTGGCCACTCCCGACTGAAGGGAGGATATTCGAAGCCTCACGCTTTCGGAGTCGGAATCGCCTACACGTTCGACCAGCGCCTCACGGCCGAAGCCGACTTCTCGTTCCAGCAATGGAGCAAAGCTAACTTTGAAGGAATTCGCGACGATAAAGGAGAAGTCATCTCACGCTCCGTATTCGACGACAGATGGAAAGTTGCGGCCGGACTTCAGTTCATTCCCAAAACCCGCGGAAACTACCTCCAGCGCATCGCTTACCGGCTCGGTGGATTCTACACTCGCGACTATATCATGATTGGCGCAAACCATATCAAGGAATACGGTGTCAGCATCGGGTTCGGCATGCCGACAATGGGAACGAAGACTGAATTCAATCTTGGCTTCGAATTTAAACGCAGACAAGCATATCCGGCAAGCCTCGTAACGGAGAACTACTTCAACATCACGTTGGGAATCAACTTTAAAGAGTTTGCATTCTGGCGCGACAAAATCCGATAGACTGACTGTTCCGGAGAATGAAAGCGCTTCGCGACATAATACTTTTGGCAGCAGCGATTTCGCTGCTGCTGTCTGCTTGTAAGGAGACCCGAAAGGAGACCGTCGTCGTTCCATCAGACCCCGACAGCATTCCGACAATGGTCACCAAAAACGTTCTGACACTCATCAGCGACTCCGGGCTGACGCGCTACCGCATCACGGCGGACCTGTGGCTCGTCTACGACGAAGCGAAAAAGCCCAACTGGAAATTTCCGGAAGGACTGTTCCTCGAAAAATTCGACACTACTTTCAAAGTGGAAGCAACAATCCGATGCGACTCCGCAACCTACTTCAAGTCGCTGAAACTATGGAGGCTGGACGGAAACGTCTCTATCCGGAACGTCAAAAACGAAATCATCGAGACCGAACAGATTTTTTGGGACCAAAACCGGCATGAAGTGAAATCCGACTCTTTCGTCCACATCGAAAAAAGCGACCGAATCATCGAAGGATACGGCTTCCGTTCAGACGAAAGTCTGCGCAACTATGTCATATTCCGGCCCGAGGGCATTTTCCCGATACCACAGGAAAAAGACTCTACAACCAACGTTAACGCAAAAACCGACAGATAAATGGACTTTTATTCCGCTCTCATTATTATGTTTGTCTCGATTCTCTTCTCCGCATTCTTTTCGGGGATGGAAATCGCCTTCATTTCCTCCAACAGAGTACGTGTCGGACTCGACTCCCAAAAAAAGGGACTGACAAACCGAATCATCAACATATTCTACCGGCATCAGGGTATGTTTATATCAACCATTCTTGTCGGAAACAACATCATGCTCGTCATATACGGTATGAGCTTCGCCATTATCCTCGAACCATGGCTCAGCCCCATGGTCGGTAACAACGAAGGACTCACCCTATTGCTGCAGACCCTCATTTAAACCGGAATCATTCTCATCACAAGAGAATTCTTGCCAAAGCCCATTTTCCGAATCAACCCTAATGCGTCTCTCCGGCATGCAGCTGTACCGCTCTACGCAATCTATTGGATTCTGTACCCCATCTCTTGGTTCTCCTCTTTCTTGTCAAAATTGCTTATGAAAGCCTTTGGTGCAAAAACGGAAGCGCCGCAATCTGCTTTGCTGACGGTCGGAGAACTCGACGACTATATCCAGCAGACAATCGACGACAAGGAAAAACAAGGTGACAACAGCGACAAAGAAGAAATCGACCACGAAGTGAAGATTTTCCAAAACGCCCTCGACTTCTCAAACACCCTGCTGCGCGACTGCATGATTCCCAGAAACGAAATCGTCGGGGTAGACATCAATACGACCGACCGCGAACGGCTTCGCGAAAAATTCACCTCCTCCGGACTCTCAAAAATCATTGTCTACAACGAAGACATTGACAACATTGTCGGATACATCCATGTCCACGAACTGTTCGCCCCACAGACCGACTGGAAAAAACGAATCAAGCCGGTGGAATATGCCCCCGAATCCATGCGGGCAAACTCTATGATGCGTAAGATGCTGGCCGACAAAAAAAGCATTGCGGTCATCATTGACGAATTTGGCGGGACTGGCGGACTAATCACCCTCGAAGACTTAGTTGAGGAAATATTTGGCGATTTTGAGGACGAACACGACAAAAAACGCATTGTCGAAGAAAAGATTGACGACCACACATTCAAATTCTCCGGACGAATTGAAATCGAATACCTCAACGAAAACTACGCTCTCGACATCCCGGAAGACGAAGAATACCAGACCCTCGCCGGATACATTATCTCCAAATTGGAGAACCTGCCGCAACAAGGTGAC
>USOC01000014.1 GCA_900556245.1 uncultured Prevotellaceae bacterium | reverse complement strand
TGAAACTTGCTTCTTTTGCTCTCAACTTTCACTGTCTTTGAATAAGACAGGCTGCGTTTCGGCAAAATAAATCAAGTGAAACTTGCTTCTTTTGCTCTCAACTTTCACTGTCTTTGAATAAGACAGGCTGCGTTTCGGCAAAATAAATCAAGTAAACTTGCTTCTTTTGCTCTTAACTTTTACTATCTTTGCCGAAAAATTAAAATAATTTAAGAATGAGAACGTTTTTTAGGACAATGGTTTCTGCTATGCTGGTAGCGTTGGTCTTGCCATCGTGTATCCAAGACGAGGAGCCTAATACGGAGTGTGACATCGTCTCCTGTGAGCTGCCTGAAGAGATGCTTGTGTCTGCGCCGAAGGTTGAAAATGACAGAGTGACGCTCAATATCCAGCCGGATGTGGATATTTCCTGTCTGACTCCCAGATTTGTGTTGACCCCCGGAGCTACAATTTCTCCGGCCAATGGTTCGGAGCAGGATTTTCTTAATGCGCCGGATCATATCGTTTATTACACGGTTACTTCTGAGGACGGCCAATGGAAAAAATCGTATGCCATTCGTGTCGTACAGGTCAGCACGCCTTCGGATATCTATGGTTTCAACAAAACGGAACTTGACAAGAATGACAAATATTCCATTTTCAGCGAGCTTAATGAAGACGGCGAGTTTTTGATGTCTTGGGCATCGGGTAATCCCGGCTTTGTTATGTGTGGACAGGCGGATCTTAAAGCAAAACGGCAATATGGCGATGCTTATAAGGACCATATCTGGGAGTTTTTCCCTACTTCAGCCGTATATCCGGAGGGAACAATCCGAAAGAAAGTAGACGGCACGACTCTATTCTTCAAAGACGGGGAGTTGGCCAAGCCGGAATATATCCGTTTGGTGACGTGTACTACCGGTTCGTTTGGAAGCAAGGTCGGTATGCCAATTGCTGCGGGTAATATTTTTCAGGGATTTTTTGACCTGTCGATGGCCGTTCCCCGTCCGCGGGAGGCGACAAAGTTTGGCGAACCATACCGCTACAAACCTTTGAAGTTGTCGGCAACTTACCGTTTCAAGGCCGGCGAAGTGTTTACGGATGAGCAAGGCAATGTTGTTCCCGGCCGTAAAGATATCTTTTCTGTTTATGCGATTTTCTTTGAGTCGGATGCAAATACGGAATATATTGACAGTAATGTGCATTACAATGATTTTCAACATCCTAATATGGTGGCATTGGCAAATCTGACTGATGCGCGTGAAACGGGTTTGGGAGACGGTGACTGGACTTCGTTTGAAATAGATTTCAATTATTATGAGGGCAAGACCGTCGATCCTGAAAAGTTGGCGAAGGGAGTCTACAAGCTTGGAATTGTCATAGCGTCGAGTGCGGAGGGTGACTACTTCCGGGGGGCTGTCGGCAGTACGCTAGAAATTAAAGACGTCAAAGTGAAACATCAGTAATCCATTTTAACAAACAGGAAAATGAAGAAAATTATCATAGCAGTAATTTCAGCTGTAATCGTGTCGGCCGGCAGCGTCTTCGCTCAGCAAAACCGCACACAGCAATTGATTAATGCCGCATTGAAGGGGTGGGAGGTTGAGCTTCGTCTTGGCTATAACCTTGGAGGAACGTCGCCTCTGCCATTGCCGGCAGAAATACGGTCGATCAACAGTTACCGCCCTTCAATGGGGTTCTCGTTTGAAGCTAACGTATCGAAATGGTTTGATGCCAAAAAACGTTGGGGAATGATTCTCGGCGTGAAGCTGGAAAACAAGAATATGGAGACGGATGCAACCGTTAAAAATTACGGTATGGAGATTCTTGAAGACGGAGCGCTGGTGAAGGGTCGCTGGACAGGAGGTGTTACTACTTCGGTGAAAAACTCATTTCTTACTTTCCCTGTGCTTGCCGCATACAAGGTGCATCCACGGACGAGCCTGAAGCTTGGCGTGTTTATGTCGTATTTGATTGAGGGTAACTTCTCCGGACACGTTTATGAGGGATATCTTAGAAACGGGGATCCTACCGGGGATAAGATTCCGTTTACTGACGGTAAAACGGCCTCCTATGATTTTTCGGACAATCTCAGAAGATTCCAGTGGGGTCTGCAAATCGGAGCTGATTGGGAGGCGTTCAAGCATCTGAAGGTCTACGGTGATTTGTCGTGGGGGCTAAACGACGCGTTTCCTAAGGATTTCGAGACCATCACTTTTAGTATGTATCCGATTTATTTCAACGTCGGTGTAGGTTATTTATTCTGATTTTATCCGTTGTTTGAAAAAGGGGTAAAAAGGCGCGGCCACTTGATTTGGTCGCGCCTTTGCGTTATAGTATTGAGTAGTCTGAGGTCAGAATCTGCAAAAGAATGAGACGAACATCGGAACCGACATATCGATTAGAATGCCATGCAGAATGGCAATCGGCACCATGTCTTTGCCCGAATAGCGGGAAATCATCGGCAGAACGACATCCATCGAATTGACTCCGGCGGCCGAGATGGGGGCAATCCGGCCGAACCACTTGCGGATGACGGGGCTTCCGAGAAGAGAAGCCATCTCACGGAAGATGTTGGCCAGCAATGCTATGGTTCCCAATTCAGTGGCTACTTGCAAGCCCACTGAGGCTTCTTTGAACTGCGTGATGAGAATCGACGACAGGGAATAGTAGGCGAAACCGCTGCCGACAGCCAGGCATTCGAAAACGCTCCATTTGCTGAGGAGCAGACTCGCAAGTGCGGAAAACAGAAGTGTTCCGACAATGGTGGCGAGGGGGATGGCGAGCATCTTCAGGCGGAACTGAGCGATAAGGCTCTTGAGGTCTTTCTTGCTGCCGATGCCGATGCCGACTTGCAGCATTAGTGCGTAGAGCACATAGATGGAAATTCCGTGGGCGTCAAAATTAACCCATCCGGCAACTCCTAGCAGGCAGCCAATACAAAAGAATAAGAGAACAATCAAACTGTTTTTCATTGCTTGCCTCCTTTCTTGAAAAATAATAAATAGACCAGCCATGCGGCCAGCACGCTTCCTGTGAGTCCGGCTGAGGCAAGGATTGCCGCTTGCCATCCGAACTGTCCGAGGTTGTTCATGATGAGCGGGTTGGATCCAACTGAGACGCCTAAAATGAACAGCATGATAAATATGGTGATTGATATTGTTTTTTCTGTCTTGTGGAGCAGGCTGACGCGGCGGAACAAATAGCCGATTCCGACACCTGCAAACATAAATCCAATTACGTTGAACATAGTAGCTTCCTTTCTTTTTGAAGGTGAAAAATGTTTGGTTTAGGGCAAAAATGCACTGGCCGCACGGAATGCGGGGAATGATACTGTCAGAAAAAAGGTGTTGTTCGGTTCAGAGGAAACCGGAAAACCAATGTGTCACGGCATGGCGACAGACGGAATGCGCTCCGTGGCGCATTCCTGCAATGGTTACGATATGTAAGTTGGTCTGTCGCATAATCTAAAACAATCTCTTTTTATTGACCTTGGAAGGTTGAATTTGTGGTAATTGGGGTGAATGTACCCTTTTGGTGGCTCAAAACCGTTGCAAAGGTATGGAATATTTTTGAAGTTTGCAAATGGTGTGTTAATTTGTAATCGCTATAAAATGCCTTTCATAAAGCATTTTGATGCCTTTTTGGAGAAGCTTAAATGCTAATTTACTTACAAATCATAACTTAAAATTCGGCACAGCTTGTTTTGTGCAAATATCAGCCTCTTTTGCAGACTGAATTCTGACTGTCCGGAAGAAATGGTTAAAGATTGTTATGTGAGGAATGGTGTTTCAATTGGAGATTTTTTGAACCTTATTTTTTTTCTATGGAGAGAGATCGTAAGGTTGACCAACATTGTCGTTAATGTAGTCATTGCTTGCTTTTTTGGTTAGATAAACCGGATTTAGATTATGGCGGTTGCGGCACAGGGAAGGTAGGAGATGCGCGAACCCATGATTTGGTGGAGGGTGCGGTAGGGAGCTTCTCCTGTGCAGTGCATCGTCAGATAGCGGGTGTCGGGAAAATCGAGCAGGTGTCGGGCGAGATCCTGTAGCATCTTTCGTTCCACTATGTCGCTGAGTCCGCTTTTCATGAGGTGCATTCCGGCGACTACGTGGGTTGGGATGCCGCCGCTTAGTCTTTCTGCGCTATGGATGATGTTGAGTATGCCTCTGTGGGCACATCCTGCAAAGAGCACGAGTTTTCCGTTTTCCCGGATGAGGAGGTTTTGTTCGTGCCGGAAGTCGTCGTTTTCATTCGGATTCGGGCCGAAGAGCATCCGGTTGGCGGGAGGCGGAGGGTAGGTAGCCACAACGTCGGAAAATAGTGTCAGTCCGTCGCCGATGATGTTTGTGCCGTGACATAGGCGGATACGGCTGTCTGACGCCAAGGTCGGGTCGATTCCGATGGGGCGGAGTCCGTCGTCTTTCATTGAGAAGTGGGGTTCGAAAGCTTTTTCGTGAATATAGACGGGGGCATGGTCGTTGATGGAGAGAAATGTGGCAAGACCTCCGGCGTGGTCGTAATGACCGTGGGATATGACGGCGATGTCTGCTTTTCGGAGGTCGACGCCAAGCGATTCGGCATTACGGGCAAAGAGGGCGCTTTGTCCGGTGTCGAACAATATGTTTCGGTGGTCTGCCGTTTCGATGTAGAGGCTCAGGCCGTGCTCTGCCGGCAGTCCGGAGGGGCAGGTGTTTTCTGAAAGGACGGTGATTTGCAT
This sequence comes from uncultured Prevotellaceae bacterium, assembly GCA_900556245.1. GTDB lineage: Bacteria > Bacteroidota > Bacteroidia > Bacteroidales > Muribaculaceae > Limisoma. The sequence continues at coordinate 6,750 of USOC01000014.1, read as the reverse complement.
TTTACTGTCTGTTTATCCGGAAGGTGAAGTTACGGAAAATCTTTGAAAAAAAGCAAAAAAACCGGCTCAGAGAGTCGGTAACCTAACTATTTAATAACTATGAGAAATCTTTTGAAAAAAAGAGCGTTCTTAATGTTTGCTCTCAATTCCTGCAACGTATCCTTTGCGTGTTGTCAGCAACGATGCGTTCGGATGGAAACTGTGTGACGGAGCTGATTTCACTCTCGTCGAAAAATTCAAAGTATCCATAATAGTAACCTTTCTTTTAAATGGCGGCGCACTCTTGCGTCCGGCCTAACCTAAAACAATCTTTTATCAAAAATCTTTTCCTTTACGCTGCAAAGGTAATGCTGTTTTTATTGTTGTGCAAGAAAAAAGTGTTAAAAATATGCTCTATAACATATTTTTTCAGCACATTTAATTTTATAGGAATGTCGCCTCTCTATTTCCGGTAATAGCACCGGACTTCTCCGATTGCCAGTTTGCCCTTCAGCATCAGCGGAATATGTCTGCTGTCAACTGAAATCCAGGTGTGCATATCGTCGGACGATTTTGTATTTCCGTCCTGAGTGAAGGAAAATGACGCATGAAAGGCCTGATGCTTTGATTTGTCGCGCAGTTCGATGGTTTCCACCCCGAGAAAGCGAATTTCGAGTTGTTCCTTTCTCGTTCCTGAAAAAATTGTCGTGGTGACGGAAGTGCCGGTTCTCATCGACTCAAAAGGAAGGCTGCGCAGAAAATAGAAGATGCTCAGCATATCGTAGGCCTGGTTGTCGGCTTCGAGATTCGTGACGCGGAGTGGCTTTTTCGGACGGTTTCTCGTGCACTTTGCAAGACACTTGCCGTCGGAATATGCGTATTCCACGATGTCGACACCGGAATGCCGTCCTTCGTGGGAGGCTTTTTTGTAGACAACCGGACGGAGATTGTCTTTCTTCATCGAGCAGGAAAGCGTGTCGCGCACTTTAAAGATTTTGTCGGCCCACGAGATGGTACGGGCGTCGAGCGACGCGTCGTAGTTGTCTCCGGACTGCCGGATAGACAGATTGGCCGACGCCGCATGCTTCCAGATGAACCCCCAGTGGTAGACGATGTCGTAGTGCAGTGTCTCGTCGGCAAATTCCATAGCCTTTATGGCAGGAGTCGCCAGCAGTAACATAAGTATGGCGATGAGGAAATGAAATCTTTTCATAACAGTATATTTTAGAACTTAGACCAGCGTAGACCGTGATGGTTTAACACAGAATCCTTACGAGTAATATTCGGTAATAGACAGAAGACACTTCGGATGGAGCATCATTTCATAACTTAATAAAACCGGAGAAAAACAGTTAACAATATTTATGATTACCCCCCCCCGTGAAATTTAAAAATAATTAATACGAGACCTTTTGTAGTGATAAATTCGCATAAAATCATCATTTGTAGTAATAGTTTGGTTAAATTGCAAATCCATTAAATATCCATACTTATGAAAACAAAAATTTATGTCGTCTTTGCATTGCTTCTGTTTACGGCAGTTATCCCGTTGAGAGGGGACTCTCTTGCCGGACTGTTCGAAAAACAGACTTATGAGTTTCCTCAGGAAAAGGTGTACGTTCATACCGACCGTAACTGCTACCTGGGCGGAGACACAATCTGGCTGCGCGGGTATGTTGCGGATGCTGTGACCCACCAGCCTGTAAGCGTCAGCAAATATCTGTATGTGGATCTTGCAAGCCCGTCGGACAGCACTTTGAGAGTGAAAATCAAGGAGGAGCTGGGAGTCTATTCCGGCTATATCCCTTTGCCCGAGACTATGGCGGAAGGGCGATATACGCTGTGTGCGGGAGAGGACTATTATTTCAAAAAGCCGGTTGACATTCTGAGCGCTTTTTCCACCCGGAATACACTGACTACAGTCATGTCGGTGGAAGACGACGGAAAAGTCCTTGTCGAATGCAGCCTGACGGAAAAAGGAACCGGGAAGCCTGCCGCATACCGGAAATTCCGATATGTCGACCCAAGCGGTAGAGAGAGGACGTTTGAGAACCGGGGGAAGGTGGCGTTTCGTGTCGACCGTCCTGAAAGCGGGTGCATATACGTGGCTTTCGACAATCATGCCAAATATCTTCCGATTGCAGAATCTCCTTTGGATTTTGACGTCTCGTTCTATCCGGAAGGCGGCTGGCTTGTAGAGGGCGAACTGTGCAAGGTGGGGTTCAAAGCGATGGCGTCTGATGGGTTCGGAGTCGGCGTTTCCGGAGAAATCGTCGATTCTTCCGGAAAGACTGTCGCCTCCTTCAAGGATTTTCATGCAGGAATCGGATATGTCGAATTTACTCCTCAGCCGGGCTTAACCTATAAAGCAGTCTGCGCAGACAGCCGGGGCGGACACAAGGAAATTCCGCTGCCCTGTGCGAGCAGACAAGCCGTCGCTTTGCGTCTGGAGCGGAATGATTCAACGGTTACAGTCAAAGCGGTGGGCAATCTGCCGGAAAAGGCGGGCTATCTGATTCACGAACGGGGAAAACTGTTGTTTTCCGGACCGCTTGATCCAGACAACAGATCCGTCACTTTCCGGCTTGCCGATTTCCCCGATGGCGTAATCAATGCGGTCGTGTTTGACAACGACAGGAATCCGCTGAGTGAAAGACTCTTTTTCGCAGGCGGACAGATGAGAGAAACCTCTTTGAAGCCGAATGTCACAGCGTGCGCTTCGAGAGAGAAAGTAGCAGTTACGGTCAGGCTTCCGGAGGGCTTTGGCAGAAACGGGAACTATTCAGTTTCCGTGACCGACGGCAGTCTTACGGGGAAAAGCCACAGCTCTATCGCTTCCAGTCTTCTGCTTTGCTCTGAATTAACAGGACATATAGAGAATCCCAACCATTAATTTACAGGCGGTAAACATGCAGAAAAACCGCACGCCCGACGCGGCAAAGCGGACTTGGAACGAACGCCGCGAGGATGCAGAAAAAGCGCTCGACGCCTTGATGCTGACGCAGGGATGGCGTCGCTATGACATCCCGTCACTGTTGAAAGGAAGGCTGTCGTATCCAGGAAGTGCGATTGAGAAAGGGCAGAGTATTGTCGGAGACCTCCGAAGCAAATGGCGCGGAAAACCGGAAGGGGGAGCCACGGTCAGTCTGCTTGTGCCCAAATTCCGGTATGCCGGCGTTTTTGCCACCGACAGTCTCGGCCGCTTCTCCTGCCAGGGTTTCGATTTTCCGGAAAACACGACATTCCTCATTCAGGCTTACAATCGGAAAGGAACCAAGATTTATCCTAATTTTCGGATAGAACGCGAAAAATTTCCCGACATCAAGCCGCTTCCCGTCGAAGCCGGTCTGAGCATTGAAAACCTGTCGGGAGACGACATCATTGCGAATGGGGCGGAACGTGCAAAATATAACGGAATGGAAGTGACGCTCCGGGAAATCATTGTCACCGGAATCCGTCCTCCGCAACCGGAAGACAAATTTGAAGCTCTGGCATTCCGCTCTTTCGGCTGGAAAGAGATGGAGGAGGAAAAGGCGACAAGCGTAGAGGAGGTGCTCCGTTCGATTCCCGGCTTGCTTCTCATCGGAAAAACATATTCATTCAGAGGGAATCATGTCGCGGTCTACATCGACCAAGTTCCGCAGTATGTCCCGGCGGAAAACTCGGCAATCATATCAGAGGCATCCGGCTATTCACTGAATAATTCGCTTCCGGCTCTCGAGGTAATCAATCAAGTGCCATTCGAACTGATTCGAAGAGTCGACTTCATCCGTCCTGCGGAAGCTGTGCTCTTCGGATATAAAGGCACTTCAGGCGGAGTGATTGCCCTGACAACCAAACGGGGAAACGAGCTGCGGGCGGAATCGCAATGTGATTTCGTATCCGTCACGCCGCTCGGCTACCAAAAGAAAGCGACATTCTATTCGCCTTCCTACGACACGCCGGAAGCTGCGGCCTCAACGATTCCCGACTTGAGGCCGACGCTCTATTGGAATCCATGCGTCGGATTCACTGATGGCGGTCTCTCGGAATTCTCTTTCTACACAACAGATGCCGATACTCCATCCTATGAAGTGCGCATCGAAGGGTTGACCGATGAGGGGGAAATCATTCATGGAAAATGCTCGGTACGGAAGAAATGATATAGCGTCACCGCTTGGCAAACTGCCATTCTGTATCGTCAGTTCGGATGCAGATGGCAGTTTGTTTTCATTTTTAAGTTTCGGATGGGTTTTCGATGGTTATTTTGCAGAACAAAAAAATATACGTAATTTTAAGGCAAATATTTCAATAAAACATATTTACCTATGAGAAAAAGTATTTTGTTGTTGTCCGTTCTTGCGCTGGAATCGCTGACCGGGCAGGCGAAGACGACTGTCGACAGGATGGATCCACCGATGTGGTGGACCGGCATGGAGTCGCAGCAGTTGCAAATTATGGTGAACGGTGAAAATATTCGCGACGCTGTTCCCGAAATCTCCTACAAGGGAGTGGATATCGATTCGGTGGTGCGCCTCGACAGTCCGAACTATCAGTTGCTGTATCTGAGCGTAACCGACGACGCCAAGCCAGGAACGATGGACATTGTCTTTAAGTCAGGGAAGCAGAAAGTCAAGGCATCCTATGAGCTTCTGGCCCGGGATAAGGCGGGTGCGGACTATGTCGGTTTCGATTCGTCGGACGCCCTCTATCTGATGATGCCCGACCGTTTTGCCGACGGAAATCCGGAGAATAACGAAGTGAAAGGCTTGAAAAATCCCGAGAAGGCAGACCGGAGCGATCTTGGCGCACGCCATGGCGGTGACCTGAAAGGAATCATGGACCATCTTGACTATATCGAGCAATTGGGCGTGACGGCCATCTGGCTCACGCCGGTATTGGAAACCGACATGCCCGGCGGCTCCTACCATGGCTATGCCACGACCGACTATTATCGTGTAGATCCGCGGTTCGGAACAAACGAAGATTATCGCCGACTGATTGCCGAATGCCACAAGCGCGGCATAAAGGTGGTGATGGACATGATATTCAATCATTGCGGACTCGATCATCCATGGCTGGCGGACATGCCGGCCCGCGATTGGCTCAATGCTCCGTTGACTCCAGAAGAACTGAAGACGGTGGGTGAACTTGTGCGCGGCGGCAAGGGGGAATTTCCGAAACGTTACAAGCAGACCAATTTCAGGCTGAACACGAATCATGACCCTTACGTGAGCGACTATGACCTTGACTTGACAGTCAACGGATGGTTTGTGCCGTTGATGCCCGACCTGAACCAACGCAATGTCCATTTGATGACCTATCTGATTCAAAACTCCATCTGGTGGATAGAGTATGCAAAAATCAACGGTATACGGATGGATACCTATCCTTATGCGGATATGGGCGGGATGGCACGATGGAACAAGGCAGTGCTTGCGGGATATCCGAACTTCAACATTGTCGGGGAAAGCTGGCTTGCCGATGCGCCCAGCATTTCCTATATGCAGCGGGGCAATGTGCTGAATCCGATGAATACGGAGCTGAAGACGGTGATGGATTTCCCGTTTTTCATGCTCAGCCGTGATGCGTTCACCGAAAAGACCTTACCATGGGCTGAAGGCTTGAACCGCCTCTATGATCATCTGGCACTTGATATGGTCTATTCCGATCCGAAGAACTTGCTGATTTTTCTGGACAATCACGACACGGACCGTTTCCTGAAGGAAATGCCCTCTAATCTGGCGCAATGGAAGCAGGCTCAGACGTTCCTGCTTACATCGCGCGGCATTCCTCAGATTTATTACGGCAGCGAGCTGCTGATGCACGGAACGAAGGAAAAAGGCGACGGCAATATCCGTCTTGATGTGCCCGGCGGATTTCCCGGCGACGGACATAATGAATTTTCAGCGGATGGGCGCACGGCGATGCAGAACGAGGCGTTTGACTTTATGAGCCGTCTGCTGCATTGGCGTCAGGGTAACACAGCCATTTCCGAAGGCACGACGCGTCATTTCATGCCGTCGAATCTGCTGTATGTCTATGAGCGGAAGTCGGCCGACCGTCGGGTGATAGTCCTGATGAACGGCGTAGACGAAAAGCTGGAAGGAATTGATATGTCGCGTTATGCGGAAGTCATGCGTCCCGGCGACAAGTTCAGGGACGTTTTGACAGGAAAAGAGGTCGTCATTTCAGACAAGATGGATTTTGCGGGTCGCGAAATCCTGATTCTGGAATAATATACTGTCTGCGTATGCGGCAACAAAGGGAAGTCTTGCGGTGCAGGATTTCCCTTTGTTGCCAAAAAAACTGTTCTGAACACGGCTCTTTCATTTAATCTTTGTCTGAAGAACGCTTGTCCATTCCGCTCGGTTGCCGGGTTCTAACCCCCTCCCGGCTACAGCCGTGCTCCCCCTATCCGCTATGCGCACAGGAGGAGAAAAAAATCAGAATTTCGCGGCTTCGTCGCTGTGTGATATTAGCTGCTGACAGCTGGATAAAAGCATTTTGTTTTAAGCGTTTTAAATGAAAAAGCCGTGGGGTCTGAGAAAAAAAACGGATTTTTGTATTGTGATAAGATTTAAATATATACATTTGCAAACGCTAAAGTGTTGCGAGTAAGATCAAGCAAGCAGAGCATGGCGCCTTGCATCCGACAAATGTCCCCTGCATAATCAAACACCTGTTGTTGCTTTTCCGAATTTTGAATAACACAAAAGAACCAATTATACTGACTTAAAATTTAAAAGCTATGATTAGAAAATTTACTTTGTTGTTGTGCGCCTTGTGCGC
>USOC01000013.1 GCA_900556245.1 uncultured Prevotellaceae bacterium | reverse complement strand
CGAATCCAACGTCAAGCTCCTTGCGCAGTCAAACGCACGCCTCCCTTGGCTGCTCATCGGAATGATTGGCGGACTCTCCAACTCCCTGCTGCTCGGAAACTTCGAAAAAAGCCTCGCTGTCAACCCGGCAATCGCCCTATTCATCCCCCTCATCGGAGGAACGGGCGGAAACGTCGGCATCCAGTCGTCGGCCATCGTCGTGCAAGGTCTGGCAAACGGGTCGCTCGACATCAAGCACTCCCTGTCTCAAATCATGAAAGAACTCAGGCTGGCACTCATCAACGCCAGCATCATCTCGCTGCTTGTGTTCTGCTACAACGTGTTTTGCTTCCATCCCGACTTCAAAATTTCCATCGCAGTCTCCATCTCTCTTTTCTCTGTCGTGCTGTTTGCCGCGACATTCGGAACGCTCGTGCCGCTGACGCTGGAAAAACTCAAAGTCGACCCGGCCATCGCAACCGGACCGTTCATCACCATCACCAACGACATCATTGGTATGATGATTTACATGACCGTCTGCATGTGCCTGCTATAAAACAAAAAATCAACTTTTAAATAACACTTTATCAAACAAAAGAAAAATGGCAAAAGTCTTAATTATCGGAGCAGGCGGTGTCGGAACCGTTGCCGCACACAAATGCGCCCAAAACTCCGACATCTTCACTGAAATCGTCATTGCTTCCCGCACAAAGAGCAAATGCGACGCCTTGGCAAAAGCCATCGGAAAAGGAAACATCACGACAGACACTGTCGATGCCGACAACGTCGAACAGCTGGTAGCCCTTTTCAAAAAGCACCAGCCAGAGTTGGTAATCAACCTTGCATTACCCTATCAGGACCTGACAATTATGGACGCTTGTCTGGAATGCGGCGTCAACTACCTCGACACGGCCAACTATGAACCTCTCGACGAAGCAAAATACCAGTACAGCTGGCAATGGGCCTACAAAGACCGCTTCGAGAAAGCCGGACTCACCGCAATCCTCGGGTGCGGATTCGACCCCGGAGTGTCGGGCATATTCACAGCCTATGCCGCTAAACACCATTTCTCTGAGATGGAGCACCTCGACATCGTCGACTGCAACGCCGGAAACCACGGAAAAGCATTCGCCACAAACTTCAACCCGGAAATCAACATCCGGGAAATCACACAACGAGGGAAATTCTATCAAGACGGTGAATGGATTGAAACCGACCCATTGTCGGTCCACCAGCCCCTCAACTATCCCAACATCGGACCGCGCGAGTCCTACCTCATGTATCACGAGGAGCTGGAAAGCCTCGTCAAAAACTTCCCGACAATCAAGCGCGCGCGCTTCTGGATGACATTCGGCCAGGAATACCTGACCCACCTGCGCGTCATCCAAAACATCGGCATGGCAAGCATCAAGCCCATCAACTACAACGGCACGGAAATCGTTCCGATACAGTTCCTCAAGGCCGTGTTGCCAAACCCGAAAGAACTCGGCGAAAACTACACAGGCGAAACGTCAATCGGATGCCGGATCAGCGGCAAGGACAAAAAAGGAAAGCCGCTCACCTACTACGTCTACAACAACTGCTCACACCACGAGGCATACCTCGAAACAGGCATGCAGGCAGTCAGCTACACAACCGGCGTACCGGCCATGATCGGAGCCATGATGTTCCTCAAAGGCCTTTGGAAACGCCCCGGCGTATGGAACGTAGAAGAATTCGACCCCGACCCGTTCATGGAAGAGCTCAACAAGCAAGGACTTCCCTGGCACGAAGTGCTCAACGGCGACCTCGAACTCTGATTCCCTCCATACTGACAACATAAGGAGGTGTGTCGCGCATTACGACACACCTCCTTGTTTCATTTCACGGACGGTATCGTGACGGCGGATGCCGTGCTGTTTAAACCATGCTTTAAGTGACGTGACTGTCAACGGGGAAGATCCGTGAAACGGCGACGCCTGCAGAGATGATAGGAAAGGATGATGTTCCGGCGGAAACAAGCGAATTGCCCGACTATCGATTCCGTAGGGCGCTGCGCGTCATAGCGGTGATGGTCACGGCGATAATCATTATGCGCGCGTATGACAGCCTTGGCATTGGCCAGGTCAAACTTGGCGAGAAACATAAAGAAGGCAAGCGTGTCATAAAGCCGTCTGACGAGAAGCATCCTGCGCCCTTCGCGAGGCGGCAGATTCTTGTAGAGCAGGAAAAGGTTGTTGCGGAAGTTGAGATAGGTCTTGCGCGGATTGCCTGCCGGCAGACTGCCGCCTCCGAGATGAAACACACGACTTTTCGGGACCACACGGATTTTACGCCCTAACCGGTGAATTCGCCAGCAGAGGTCGATTTCTTCCATGTGCGCGAAGAAGTCTTTATCAAGGCCTCCGGCAGCAAGATAGTCGGCAGTTCTGACAAAGAGAGCGGCTCCGGTTGCCCAGAAAATGTCGACCACGTCGTCATACTGTCCGTTATCGGACTCTACCGTATCGAAGATTCTCCCCCGGCAATAAGGATAGCCGTGCTTGTCGAGAAATCCGCCTGATGCCCCGGCATATTCGAAGCGGCTTCGGTCGCTGTCGCTGATAATCTTTGGCTGACATGCCGCCACCTCGGAATGGTTGCGGACATAGTCGTAGAGCGGTTCGAGCCAGCCCGACTCGACAGCGACATCGCTGTTGAGCAGCACGGAATATTCGTAGCCCAGCTGACGCACGGCACGGTTATAGCCTTCCGCATAACCGTAGTTTTGATTGAAATAGAGCGTCTTGACTGAAGGAAACTCTCTCTCAAGCACATTGCGCGATTCATCGTCGCTGCCATTGTCTACAACGATGATGTCCGCAATTCCGTCACTGTTGCCTGCAACGACAGAAGGCAAATAGCGTCGCAACAAGGCGGCTCCATTCCAATTCAATATGATGACTCCGACGGGTTTCATAAATAGCTCACTTTTTTGGGCGGCGCCAACGGTTGTGCGACCATAGCCAGGATTCGGGCTGTCTGCGGATAGTCGCTTCAAGCAACCGGGCATAGCGGTCGGTTATTTCATGCTGCTCACAAGCCGCGGCATCGTCAACGACAGGGACAAGACGTGCGCGATAATGACCGCGGCCGACGCGCTGAATGTCTGTATAGACAACGGCTGAATGCATCTTTCTCAAAAGTGTTTCAGTCCCGGTGATAAAATAAGTCTGTTGCGACAAGAATGGGACATGATGGTGTCCGTCGTTATGACTTGGTTTCTGGTCGGAAATGAATCCGGTAACAAAAACCGCGCCTTCGCGGCGACAGGCAAGCAGTGCGCGAAGCACTCCGTTTTTGGGAATCGACTCCGACCCGAAACGCTTGCGGAGTCCGAAGTAGAACTCGTCGAACCATCGGTTGCGCAAAGGCCGGTAGACCTGCGAATAGCGCACTTGCGGACCTGCCAATGTCCACTGGGTGACAGACGTTATCCACTCCCAATTGCAGAAATGCGAGCAATATAGTCCGACAGAACGGCCTTCTGCAATATGACGGTCTATAACCTCCGCCCCTTCAAACACCATTCTCTTCTTCATCGCTTTGTCGCTGACGTGAAGCAGTTTGATGGTTTCTATAAAAACATCGGTAAAGTTGCGGTAAAACCGCCGTGCCACTTTGTTCCGCTCGGCTTCACTCATTTCCGGAAAAGACGCAGCCAGATTCAGGTCGACCATACGGCGACGATAACGCACGACATCGCGCGCCACGAATGCAAGCAAATCGGAAATGATATAGAGCGCACCAAATGGCAGCAAAGCCAGTCCGTGAAACAGCAGCCATAACGGCGAATAGACTATATTTTGCAGAGTTCTGTTCATTCCGCCAATTCTCCTTTTACCAAATCGTCCTCTCCGAGAGGCTCGACAAGCCGGACGCGGGCAATGCGGTTGAACAGTCGTTCGTCGGCCGGCAACTCCACCCTCAAATAATTGTCTGTAAATCCTTTCATCATTCCGTTTTCATCAACGGCATGCTCAAACAGCACCGGACGAACCGTGCCGATAAAACGCTCGGTGAAAGCCGCCAGCTTTCTGTCGCTAATCTCCATCATCCGACGAGTGCGAACGTGCTTTTCATGCTGGCTGACCGTATAGGGAATCTTCAGAGCCATTGTGTCGGGGCGTTCAGAATAGGAGAACACGTGCAAACGTGTGATGTCGAGTGAAGCGACAAAATCCTTCGAGTCTTCAAAAATTTCGGGCGTTTCACCGCGCATTCCGGTAATCAGGTCGACACCGATAAAAGCATCCGGCATCAGCTGCTTGATTTTCGACACTTTGTCGGCAAAAAGCGCTCTGTCGTAGTGCCGGCGCATCAGCCGCAGCATCTCATCGCTCCCCGATTGCAACGGAATGTGGAAATGAGGCATAAAATGGCGTGACGACGCAACAAACTCGATGACCTCGTCAGTCAGCAAGTCGGGTTCAAGAGAGGAAATGCGATAACGCTCGATGCCTTCCACTGCATCCAGATCCCGAAGCAAATCGATAAATCGCTCTCCTGTGTTTTTGCCGAAATCACCGATATTGACACCGGTGATGACTATTTCCCGGCCACCTTCCGCCGCCGCTTTCCGCGCCTGTTCCACCAAGTCGGCGATTGTCCCGCTGCGGCTCCGTCCGCGCGCTCGCGGAATTGTACAATAGCTGCAATAATAGTCGCATCCGTCCTGTACTTTCAGAAAATACCGCGTCCGGTCGCCCCGCGAACACGATGGAATGAAACGCCTCATGTCTTTCAACGCAGTCACTTCCACCGTCTTTTTCCGGGTAGCGAGCCAACGGTCGACAAAGTCGGCAATATCCTGTTTCTGGTCGTTGCCTGCCACGATGTCGACCCCCTCGATTTCAGCCACCTCCTGACTGTTCAGCTGTGCATAGCAACCCGTCACGACCATCACTGCGTCGGGATAACGTTTCGACAATTTGCGGATTTCCTGACGGCATTTCTTATTGGCAAGTTCCGTAACCGTACAGGTATTGACCACACAAATATCAGGTTTCTCGCCACGTCTGACAGGCTGTGCTCCACGCTCTGCCAAAAGTTGTCCGATGGTTGAAGTCTCTGCGAAGTTCAACTTGCATCCCAGCGTGTGGAATGCCACCTTCATATTTCCAAAAGTTGCGTCATCTATCATTCTGGTGCAAAGTTAGGATTTTTTTTATTCTGCCAAAGCAACCGAATCGAAATAAAAACGTAACTTTGTCATGACGGCACGCCAGCGGCGCTGCCCGCAACTGCTTTAAACGCACAAGCTATGACAAACTTCGACCCTAAGACTACAATAGAACGCCTTCTGCTCAAATACCCGTCGGTTTCCGACGTTTTCAACGATGCCGCTCCTGTCAACGACGACAAAATCACTATCGAGGAATTTTGTTTTGCCAACGGTCTGAACATTTTGGATTTCTTCACGCCGCTTAACCGGCGCATTGATGAGATTGAACAGCAAAAATCGGAAACTCAGGATGCCTACGAAAAACGCATTGCCAACGACCGCAAAGCCGTCAACGAAAAGATTGCCTCACCAACCGGCATATCCTCCACCGGCCCGGCTTCGAAAAGATTCATCGACCCTATTCTGACACTGATTCTCGCTTTGGCTTCCCTGATTTTCTCGGCAACGGCAATCGCCAATTTTTTCAAGGACCAGCTACTGCTCCGAAATATTTTCAGCATCAATCCGTCCATCAGCATGCCACATATCGCTCCTATGATGAGCATCCTCAACCTTGTGGCTCTGGCTGGATGCATAATGGTGTTCTTCGGGAAAAAATTGGGTATGATATTTCTGTTTGCCGGCGCGATGTTCAACGACACGCTGGCAGTGGCGCTTAGAGGAGGCATCCCCTACGAAACAGCCATAGCGCTCTGCGTTTTCATCTATCTGACCCGAAAGAAGACCGACGGAATTCCCTTGTCACAAAGAATATTCTGAGACAAGACTCTGACACAAGACAGAGTTTTCTTAAATTATTTTAATTTTTCCAATGGAAATTATTTCTTTTGGAATAAAATTCCCTATCTTTGCCGCAGAACAAAAACACAAGAACAATGAAACACCTCATAATCGGCGGCGTAGCAGGCGGAGCCACAGCAGCCGCAAGAATCAGAAGAGCAGACGAAAACTGCGAAATCATCCTTCTCGAAAAGGGACCGCACATCTCCTATGCCAACTGCGGACTCCCCTACTACATCGGCGGCACCATCGCCGAACGCGAAAAACTTTTTGTACAGACTCCCGAATCATTCGGCCGACGCTTTGACATTGACGTTCGCGTCGAAAGCGAAGCCATCGGCATCGACACGAAAGCCAAGACTGTCACCATCCGCAAAAAAAGCGGAGAAACCTATGTGGAAAGCTATGACAAGCTGCTCCTTTCTCCGGGGTCTGTCCCTGTCCGCCCGCCTCTGCCGGGCATCGACCTTGAAGGAATATTCACGCTTCGAAACGTCGAAGACACAGACCGTATCAAACGCTTCCTCACTACGCGCAACGTGCGCCGCGCCGTTGTGGTCGGAGGCGGATTTATCGGGTTGGAAATGGCCGAAAACCTGCATCACGCAGGAGCGGAAGTGACGATTGTCGAAATGGCGCCGCAAGTGATGGCTCCGGTCGACTTTTCGATTGCGTCACAGGTCCACCGCCACCTGATGGACAAAGGCGTCCGTCTGATGCTCCAAAAAGGAGTGGCAAGATTCGACAGCACAAGCGATGGCATTCTCGTGACATTTGCCGACGGAGGAAGCGTCTCTGCCGATATCGTACTGCTGTCGATTGGTGTGCGACCAATGACCCAATTGGCGGAGAACGCCGGAATCGAACTGGGCGAACGGGGCATAAAGGTCGACAAATACCTGCAAACGTCAGCTCCGGATGTCTACGCCGTAGGTGACGCCATCGAATTTACGCATCCGCTGACAGGGCAACCGTGGCTCAACTACCTCGCCGGTCCGGCCAACCGCCAAGGCCGTATCGTAGCCGACAATATGGTTTCAGGCAACACGTCTGAATATGAAGGAGCTATCGGAACTTCAATTGCCAAAGTGTTCGACATTACTGTCGGAGCGACCGGTCTGCCGGCCAAGCGGCTGAAACAGCTCGGCATCCCCTATGCGTCGAGCACCACCATTTCCGGCTCGCATGCGGGATACTACCCCGGCGCATTCCAGCTGACCACCAAACTGACGTTCGACCCCAACAGCGGACGGCTGCTCGGCGCCCAATGCGTGGGCGTGGACGGCGTCGACAAGCGAATCGACCAGCTTGCGCTCGTCATCAAGAACAACGGCACCATCTACGACCTTATAAAACTCGAACAGGCATACGCCCCGCCGTTCTCGTCGGCAAAAGATCCGATTGCCATTGCCGGCTATGCGGCGGGAAACATCATCAACGGCAAAATGCCGGTAGTCTATTGGCGCGACATCGACGCCCTCGACCGCTCGGTCACTTTTCTGGTCGACACCCGCACGAAGCAGGAGTTTGAGCTGGGACACATAGAGGGAGCGGTCAACATTCCGCTCGACGATGTGCGCGAACGAATCGCAGAGTTCCCCAAAGACAAGACCATCGTGCTCTATTGTGCCGTCGGACTGCGCGGCTACGTCGCCCAGCAGATTCTGAAAGGACGAGGGTTCGCCAACGTCTACAATCTTTCCGGAGGATTCAAGACCTACAGTCTCGCTACGCAAAAAATAGAAAACGAAGCCGCAACTCCTGCTCCATGCATCGCCACATCTCAAACCGACGACAAAATTCAGACGCTCGACGCCTGCGGATTGCAATGTCCGGGACCGATTATGCGGCTGAAATCGGCCATCGACGAAATGGACCAAGGCGAATGCCTGCAAGTGAAAGCCACCGACAGCGGATTTCCCCGCGATGCCCGGGCATGGTGCCGGTCGACAGGAAACGAATTTGTAGCCCACTCCGACAGCAACGGCTACCACACCGTGACCATACGCAAAGGCAAGCCATCAGCACCTGTTGCCAACCAGACGACTGCAGCACGGGGCAAAACGCTCATCATGTTCAGCGACGACCTCGACAAAGCCATCGCCACGTTCGTACTTGCAAACGGTGCGGCCGCAACCGGGCAAAAGGTCACCATCTTCTTCACATTCTGGGGGCTCAATGTCATTAAAAAGCAGCAGAAGCCAAAGGTGGAAAAAGACTTCATTTCGAAAATGTTTGCCATGATGATGCCCTCCGACAGCCGCCGTCTGAAAATGTCGAAGATGAACATGTTCGGCATGGGCACAAAAATGATGCGCAGCGTCATGAAGAAAAAAAACGTCGACTCTCTCGAAGCGCTCCGCCGGCAAGCCATTGACAACGGCGTGGAATTCATCGCCTGCGGCATGTCGATGGACGTGATGGGCGTCAAAAAAGAAGAACTGATCGACCATGCGACCGTAGGCGGAGTAGCTACCTATATGGAACGCGCCGAACAAGCAAACGTCAATCTGTTCATCTAACCCACAAAAAATGGAAAAAGGAAAAATCTGCCACATACGCGACATCTACAAAGCGCTTACCGGCTTCGAAAGCGAATTCGTCAAAAATTTCGGTCTGAACATCAACAGTGCCATGCTGCTCTGCACGCTCAGCGAACACGACGCTCTGAAGCCTTCGGAAATTGCCGAAACCATGGGACTTTCGGTCTCAAACGCCTCGAAAGTCATCAAATCAGTCGAACTGCAAGGACTCATTTCGCGCTCCCTCTCGAAAACCGACCTGCGCCAAATGCACTTTTCGCTGACTGAAAAAGGCATCGACAAATTGAAGTCCATCAAATGTGCGGACTTGGAAATTCCGCCAATCCTCCTAAAAGCGGAATAAACAGAGAAAAAGGAAATACCGCCTGAATTAAAGCAGTTTCACCCTTTCCGCCCTCTTTGCCTACGACTTGGAGAGCAGAAAGCGTGGAACTGCCTGTTTTTGTCAGAAGTTATACCCCAATCCGACAGTGAGGACATTGAATTCCCTTTGATTGCTATAATCCTTTAGTTTAAGCGTCTGGCAATCATAACTCACATTAACATTTAATCTCCAAATATTCATTCCAATTCCGAATTTCCACCGAAGAGACGATCGATTATATTCATTAGATCTCTTATAAGCATTAATGTTCACATGCTGGTCAATGCCAAAAGAATAGTAAGGTCCTGTAAAAAATTCAAGACCTGCGATTCGACTTGTAGGAACCGTATAACCCACAATTGCAGAAACACCAATACCAAATTCCATTGAATGGTTTCCTTCTTCTTTTATAATGGAAGGACATCCATGAGACTGCCCGTTATTATCTATCCACACACAATCCCATGAATATTTTTGGATATCAAAATCATGACGTTCGTAGTAGAAACTTACCGTTGGCTTAATAAACAAGCCTTTCGCGGCATACCATTTGTATCCCCCTGAAATCGTTGACCCTTTAAATTTCCTCCATTCGACATCCCCATTGTGGCCTTTCAAGGTAAAATTTCCCTCAACACCGACCGCGAAGCCGCTCCGCCAATGCTCTCGCGCCTGAACGGACATTGCCGCCAGAAACGCAATTATCAAAACCAACTTTTTCATCATTCTATATTTAAAAGTGATACAACTCAAACTTCCAAAACATCAACTTCACAAAGCCACCCTGCCGATGATTCTTCCCGGGACGAAATCCATAATTATTTAGCGGTATGACAGATGAATACCTCTGTTTATTTTTAATTGCAAAATACAATAAGTTATTTTTATTTTTTTTCAAAAAAACAGTTAATTATTACTAACAAAAGCATTCCATTCGCAATATCTCAAACACAGATTAAGAAATCTGACAAGCATTGAGATTGTTTGCACCCAACTGCATATCCCTGTTTTTATTGAAGACAGAGTTGAAAGGCATCAGGGACGAAGCAACGAAAAAGCGACAACGGTTTTTCTCCCCCTGTCGCGGAGCTTGCGGAGAAGATAGCCATAGCGACAGAGTCGCTTGAGTTGACAATGTTTTTTCTCCCCCTGTGTGCCTCAGCATATAGGGGGAGTGGCGCTTGCGCCGAGGGGGTTAAAACCGTAGGACAAAGCTGTGTTTTGCAAGCATTATCAACTATAATCGGGAAAACATGAAAATACATTTTCATTATCCAAGAAACGAAAAAGAGGGACAGGCAGCAGCCCATCCCTCTTTCATGAGATTCTATCTAAACGTCGAAGTCCTAACCTTCAAATTCCACGAGCGGAGCGTCAGTTCCGACAACATCGTCCACCTTCACGAAGACACGCTTCACGACGGCATCCTTATTCGCTGTCAATTCGTTTTCCATCTTCATCGCTTCGTAGACAACGAGCAAATCGCCCTTCTTCACTTTATCGCCGGCCTTGACACTGACTTTTATCACCTTACCGCCCATCGGCGCGCGTTCGCACGGTCCGGTGATGGGTGAATCGTCTTGCGCAGCCGCCACTTCTTCTTTTTCTACAGCGGGAGCGGAAGCCTTGTGTTCCGCCTCGCGGCGTTTCTTCAAGAAGCCGTTGGCAACGGAAGGCAACAATTGCAGCAACAGATACTCCTGCTCGTTTTCCGCCAATTTGCATCCGCCCAATTCTGCAAGGGTCGCATTTTCCGGAGCCTTATAGGTCGACACATCAAACGGATGCTCTACAGGACTGCCTGTGATTTTCTCTCTGAATTCAGGAGTAATTGCCACCGGAGTCTTTCCATATTCTCCCTTGATGAGCGAAATGAACTGGTTCGACTTGTTCGTATAGTCAGCCTTGCCGCTCTTGCGGTCAATAGCAAGACTCACTGCCTGCGAACCGACAATCTGGCTGGTCGGGGTAACCAACGGCACCAGACCGGCATCACGACGCACCTTCGGAATAAGGTGCATAGAATCCTCAAGCAAATCTTCCGATTTCAAAGTCTTCAACTGAGCCACCATGTTCGAGTACATGCCACCCGGCACCTCTGCCTCCTTGACGAGCAGGTTGGGTTTCGGGAAATTGAAATAGCGTTCTATAGCATGGCAAGCGTCGAGCAAAGCAGCCTCGTCGTCGGCCTTCGCCGCTGCAACCGCCTTATCGAACTCAGCCTCCACGTCAGCCGGCAACTTGTCAGTCAACGGATCGAAGTCAATCGGGAAGTTACCCTTATGCAGGTCGAAATCCGCCAATTCCGTACGGACATTCTTCAGTTCTTTGCGAATCTTGCCCACAACCTCCATGTTCACCTCGACCTTAATGCCAAGACGCTCGGCAAACATATATACCAATTCAATCGAAGGAGCCGCCGAACCTCCGCCGAAATACCAAATATTCGTATCGACGATATCAACGCCATTAAGCATCGCCATCACAACCGAAGCCAAGCCGTAACCCGGAGTACAGTGTGTATGGAAATCCACAGGAACCTTGACAGCGGCTTTCAGTTTCGAAATCAAAGCCGCGGCTCTCGACGGGTTCACCAAACCTGCCATATCTTTCAAGGTGATGATTTTTGCGCCGTAGGCTTCCATCCCCTTAGCCTTCTCAACGAAATACTCATCCGTAAATATCTTTTCGGGAGCTTCCGCCTTCTTGCCAAACAACTTGGCGAAGAATCCCTTCGGCTCAACCGGTTCTTCTTTAGGATCGACCGTATAGCAAACTGCGCCATCAGCTATACCTCCCATTTCGTTAATCAACTTGATTGACTCTTTCACGTTGTCCAGGTCATTCAATGCATCGAAGATACGCATAATGTTCAGACCGTTCTTGATGGCTTCCTTGTAGAATCCTTCCAAGACGGATGTCGGATAAGGAACATATCCGAACAGGTTACGTCCGCGAGACAATGCCGTGAGCTTTGAAACTCCGCCCATTGCATCACTTATCGATTTAAGGCGCACCCATGGGTCTTCGCCCAAGTAGCGCATTAC
>USOC01000012.1 GCA_900556245.1 uncultured Prevotellaceae bacterium | reverse complement strand
GAAAAAACGTCACAGTCCGGTAGGAGTGTGACGTTTTGCTGTTTCGACAATTGCTTTGCGATGTCAGATTTCCCGTTTTTCGGGCGGGAAGTCGATGGAATAGTGGAGACCGCGCGATTCATGTCGCTCTTTGGCTTGACGCATAATCAGATAGCCGACATTGATGAGGTTTCTTAGCTCGCAAATTTCGCGAGATGCCTTGCTCTGCTTGAAAAGACGCTCGGTCTCTTCATAGAGGATGTCGAGCCGGTTCCATGCTCGGTCGAGCCGAAGATTTGAGCGGACGATGCCTACATAGGTGCTCATAATCTGGTTGACTTCCTTCTGGCTTTGGGTAATCAGCACCATTTCTTCGTTGTGTTGTGTGCCTTCGTCATCCCATTCCGGTACATCGTCGCGGAACGCATAGTGCGAAATGTTGGCAATGCTGTGGCGTGCCGCCGCATCGGCATAGACTACCGCTTCGATGAGCGAGTTGGAAGCCAGCCGGTTGCCGCCGTGCAGTCCGGTGCATGAGCATTCGCCGACAGCATAGAGCCGCTGGATTGAAGAGCAGGCGTTGAGGTCCACCTTGATGCCGCCGCAAAGATAGTGGGCTGCCGGGGCTACCGGAATGTAGTCTTTGGTAATGTCGATGCCGAGGGTGAGGCATTTGGCATAGATGTTCGGGAAGTGCCGTTTGGTTTCTTCCGGATCTTTATGGGTGACATCGAGATATACATGGTCGTCGCCGCGCATTTTCATTTCGTTGTCGATGGCGCGCGCTACGATGTCGCGGGGGGCAAGCGAGAGCCGCGGGTCGTATTTCTGCATGAATTCCTTACCGTCGAGGGTGCGTAGCACTGCACCGTAGCCTCGCATCGCTTCGGTGATTAGAAATGACGGACGGTCGCCGGGATGGTAGAGAGCGGTCGGGTGGAACTGGATGAATTCCATGTCCTGCACGGTCCCTTTGGCGCGGTATACCATCGCGATTCCGTCGCCCGTGGCAACCGGAGGATTGGTTGTCGTCGTATAGACTTGTCCGATGCCCCCTGTGGCCATTACGGTCACTTTCGAGAGGAATGTGTCGACTTTCCCGGTCTGCGGGTTGAGAATATAGGCACCGTAGCAGGTGATGTCGGGCGTGCGACGCGTCACGATTTTGCCAAGGTGGTGCTGGGTGATGATTTCAACGGCGAAGAAATTCTCGAAAATGTCGATGTTCGGATGGCTTTTCAACGCTCTGACGAGACTTTGCTGTATTTCCGCACCGGTATTGTCGGCGTGATGCAGGATGCGAAATTCCGAGTGACCGCCTTCACGGTGAAGGTCGAAGTCGCCTTTTTCGTTTTTGTCAAATTGCACGCCCCAATCGACGAGCTGCCTGATTTGTTCCGGCGCTTCTTTCACGACTTTTGCAACGGCATCGGAATTGCTGAGCCAGTCGCCGGCAATCATCGTGTCTTTGATGTGCTTGTCGAAATTGTCGACCATGAGATTTGTCACTGAAGCAACTCCTCCTTGGGCATAGTAGGTGTTGGCTTCTTCTATGTCGGACTTGCAAATCAATGCAACCCTGCCTGTTTCAGCCACTTTCAGGGCGAAACTCATTCCGGCGATTCCGGAACCTATAACTAGATAGTCATACTTGTAAACCATGAAGAAATGATTTTAAGTCCCGCAAAATTAGAAAGAATTTTTGTAAAACTATGGGATTATGGCTAATTTTGCAACTTAAATATATTGCGGGAGATAGTGCCGCATTCGAATTTGAAACAAAACTAAGTGAGATATGAATATTCTGGAATTGAGCGAGCAAGAGATTGTGAGACGCAACAGTCTTGCCGAACTCAGAAAAATGGGTATCGAGCCGTATCCGGCTGAAGAGTATGTCGTGACCGGACATACAAAGGAAATTAAGGAAAATTTCAGTGATGAGGCAGAGCCTCGCGACGTAAGAATCGCCGGCCGTATCATGAGCCGTCGCATCATGGGCAAGGCTTCGTTTATGGAACTTCAGGATGCGGAAGGACGCATTCAGGTGTATATCAGTCGCGATGATATTTGTCCGGGTGAAAACAAGGATATCTACAACATCTTTTTCAAAAAGCTGCTAGACATCGGAGACTTTGTAGGAATCGAGGGATTTGTTTTCCGTACGCAGATGGGCGAAATCACAGTCCATGCGAAGGAAATCAAGATGTTGAGCAAGTCGTTGCGCCCGCTTCCGATTGTGAAGATGAAGGATGGTGTGGCGTATGACGCTTTTGAAGATCCGGAACTCCGTTACCGTCAGCGTTATGTCGATTTGGTGGTGAACGACGGCATCAAGGACATTTTCGTAAAGCGAACGAAGGTCTACAACTCGATGCGCGAATATTTCAACAACCATGGCTATATGGAGGTGGAAACGCCGATTCTGCAGTCTATCCCGGGAGGTGCGGCTGCCCGTCCGTTCATCACTCACCACAATGCGCTCGACATTCCTTTGTATTTGCGAATTGCCAACGAACTCTATTTGAAACGTCTGATAGTGGGCGGATTCGAGGGAGTCTATGAGTTCTCGAAGAATTTCCGCAACGAAGGTATGGACCGCACGCACAATCCGGAATTTACCTGTATGGAAATCTATGTTTCCTATAAGGATTATAACTGGATGATGGCATTCACCGAAAAGATGCTTGAGAAAATCTGTCTGGATGTCAACGGGACGACCGAGGTCAAAGTGGGGGACAACACCATCAGCTTCAAGGCTCCTTTCCGTCGTGTGACCATGATTGACGCCATCAAAGAGCATACCGGCATAGACATTACCGGTATGGACGAGGCTCAGTTGCGCAATGTCTGCAAGCAATTGGGTGTAGAGGCAGACGAAACTATGGGTAAGGGCAAGCTCATCGACGAAATTTTCGGCGAAAAGTGTGAAGGGACCTATATCCAGCCGACCTTTATCATCGATTATCCGATTGAGATGTCGCCGCTGACAAAGCGTCATCGCACCAATCCGGAGCTGACAGAACGTTTCGAATTGATGGTCAACGGAAAAGAGCTTTGTAACGCATATTCGGAACTGAACGACCCGATTGATCAGTATGAGCGGTTTGTAGAGCAGATGCGTCTGAGCGAAAAAGGCGACGACGAGGCTATGATTATCGACAAGGACTTTATCCGCGCTCTTGAATACGGTATGCCGCCCACGTCGGGAATGGGTATCGGAATGGACCGCCTTGTGATGTTGATGACCGGCCAGACAACGATTCAGGAAGTGCTGTTCTTCCCGCAGATGCGTCCGGAGAAAGTGGCAAAGCGTGACAGGGAAGAGGATTATATTGCGATCGGCGTTCCTTCCGAGTGGGTCGCTTCTTTGCAGAAGGCCGGATATCTGACGGTGGAAAGCCTTGACGGAGTGAATCCGGCCAAGGTGCATCAGGAAATTTGCGGATTGAACAAAAAATTCAAACTGGGATATACGAACCCGACTATCGACGACGTTGCCGGATGGGCTGAAAATGCCAAAAACCGCTAGCGAGGCAATTTGTATGGGAAAGGCAAACGACAAGATGCTTGGGAAAATAGCAGTCATGGGCGGGGGCAGCTGGGCGACAGCCTTGGCCAAGCTCTTGTTGCAGAATTGCGAAAGCATACTCTGGTATATGCGTCGTGATGACCGTATTGCCGACTTCCGGCGCGCCGGGCACAATCCGGTGTATCTTTCAGATGTGATGTTTGATGTGGAGCGAATACGTTTTTCGTCGGATATCAATGCTGTCTGCGAGGAAGCCGACACGTTATTGCTTGCCATGCCGTCGCCCTATATCAAGGAGCATCTGAAGAAAATCACGGTCGGCCTGTCGGATAAGTGGATGGTAACGGCGGTGAAGGGCATTGTGCCTGATGAGAACGCCATTGTCACTGATTATATGACCGGCAGGTATGGCATTAGTCATGAACGTCAGATTGTTGTCGGCGGACCGTGCCATGCAGAGGAAGTGGCGTTGGGCAGGAAGTCGTATCTGACGGTTGGCAGCGAAAACCGTCAGGCGGCAGAATCCTTTGCCTCTCTTTTGCAAGGGCCGTCGCTTCATAGGATTGTTTCCGACGATGTGGCGGGTATCGAATATGGGGCCGTGTTGAAAAACGTCTACGGCATTTGCGGAGGAATTGTCTACGGGCTGAAAAGCGGCGATAATTTCTTGGCGATGCTTGTCTCCAACGCCATTCGGGAGATGGAGCGCTTCCTTTCGGTGGTTTGTCCGCATGACCGGACAATCAGCGACTCGGTTTATTTGGGCGACTTGCTGGTCACCGCTTATTCGAAATTCAGCCGAAATCATAATTTCGGCGCTTATATCGGACGCGGTTATTCCGTCAAGGCGGCGATGATGGAGATGGAAATGGTGGCGGAAGGCTATTACGGGACGAAATGTATCTACGAGATTAATCGCAAATACGGGGTAGACATGCCGATTCTCGATTGCGTCTATCGCATTCTCTACGATAAGGAACCGGCTCAACGAGCCATCGAACAGTTGGCCGACCGGCTGACATAGGATAGAAGATATACAGATCTATGATTAATAATTTTGATGTAATGAAGAATTTAGAATTAAGCATCAGACATGCAGCGGAATTCGTGGGAACACCGGCTATCGCGGCTCTCGACGAAGCGGCTGCAAAAGGACTTGAAATGTTGGAAAACGGAAGCGGTGCGGGGAATGATTTCCTGGGCTGGCTTCATCTTCCGAGTGCACTCGACGAAAACTTGCTCGCTGACATCGAGCAGAAAGCGAAACGCCTTCGCGAAGAATGCGAATATGTTGTTGCTATCGGCATCGGAGGCAGTTATCTTGGTGCAAAAGCTGTCATCGAGGCGCTCAGCGATTCGTTTGCATCGCTCAAGCCGGCGACTGGAGCCCGCGTATTGTTTGCCGGACAAAATATCGGAGAGGACTATACGTATGAATTGATGGAACTGCTGAAAGGCAAGAAGTTCGGTATCATCGTCATTTCCAAGTCGGGAACAACGACCGAACCGGCCATTGCGTTCCGTCTGTTGAAGGAAATGCTCGAAAAGCAAGAAGGCAAGGAGTTTGCCGCTCAGCATATCGTGGCTGTCACCGATGCGAAAAAAGGTGCGTTGCGCACGCTCGCGACAGAGGAAGGCTATGCCACTTACGTGATTGAGGACAACGTGGGCGGCCGTTTCTCCGTGCTGACTCCTGTGGGATTGCTTCCGATTGCTGTGGCGGGATTCGACATCCGCAAGTTTGTTGCGGGAGCCAAAGCAATGGAAGAGGCAACGAAGAATGCCGACGACAGCAATCCTGCTTATCTCTATGCAAAAACGCGTAATGCGCTTTATCGTGGCGGCAAGAAGATTGAGATTCTCGTGAACTACAATCCGAAGCTGCACTATCTCGGAGAATGGTGGAAGCAGCTCTACGGCGAAAGCGAAGGAAAGGAAAACAAGGGTATTTTCCCGGCGGCTGTCGACAACTCTACCGACCTTCATTCCATGGGCCAGTGGATTCAGGAGGGTGAACGCTCTATCTTTGAAACGGTGATTTCCGTAGCAGGTCAGAAATACGAATGCCGCATTCCGAGCGATGACGCTAACCTCGACGGCTTGAACTACATTGCCGGCAAGCGTATCGACGAAGTGAACAAGATGGCGGAACTCGGCACGGTGATTGCACATGTCGACGGAGGCGTACCTAATCTGCACATCGCTCTTTCCGAACTTTCAGAGGAGGCTTTGGGCGAGATTATCTATTTCTTTGAGAAAGCTTGTGGCATCAGCGGATATATCCTTGGGGTCAATCCGTTTAACCAGCCGGGTGTAGAGGCTTATAAGAAGAACATGTTCGCCCTGCTTAACAAGCCGGGTTATGAAGAGGCCAGCAAAGCGATACAGGCGAAGTTGAAATAACAAGTTTGCGGACAGAGAGTCGCAAGCAAACGGAAAAAGCCGGGACGCTACTTTCGAGTATGCTCCCGGCTTTTTTATTGACTCTCATTCGCTTATTGATCCAAGCTCGCAGTCAATGCATGAAACGTATGGAAAACGGAGGGGAAGCAAAAAGGAGGCTGCCATGCAGCCTCCTTTTTTGGATTTTCCGAAAGAATCGGATTATTTCACCATAACCTTCGAAGTGTTGCCGTCGATTACAACAACATAGACACCCTTAGCGACGTTGAACGCCGTTTCCGGGCTGTTGATAACCACTGCCTGACCGTTCATGTTGTAGATAGTGACGCTTTGAGCTTCACCGACGATACGGATTTCTCCGTTTCCACCGATTGCTTTCGCAGCTTCCGCATTCATTGCGTCGACACCTGAAACAACAGTCAATGTGATTGTGCCTGCAACCAAGTCAACTTCCACCTTGTAAGTTCCGGCAGCTACTTTGTAGGAATTCTGTGTGGTCTTTCCGATGTTGCCCGGAGTCTTGTCGGTCAGCAATTCCTTGTCGGCAGCCGGACCGTACATATTGGCAAGGCAAGTTTCGTAGTCGAATTCGTCGGCTCCCGGAGTAGCGGTGAATGAAATGAATCCGTATCCTTCACCTGCGTCGAATATCTTCACTTCTTCGATAGCGTAGAAGCCTTCCTGGGAAGCAGAGGCTTCCAGCTTATTGGATGTGTCGTTAGGCTTGAAACCTGCTTCGTTGGAGTTTCCGAGCATATAGAGGGCTTCCGGATAGCTGGGCTTGGCGGCGGCTTTCATTGTGATTTTTCCTGCGACCAAGTCAATGGAGAAGTCGTAAGTTCCGACAGCCACCTTGTAGCTAGTGTCGCCGTTCTTGCCGATTTCGCCCTGTACGTCTGCTTTCAGTTCGGTGCCTTTAGCGGCCGGACCGTAGCGGTTGGCGTTGCAGGTCGCCCAGTCTTCGTCGTTTGCACCCGGAGTAGCTGTAAATGAAATGTATCCATATCCTTCGGCTGCATCGTGGATTGTCACGCCTTCGATTGTAAATTGTCCTTCACCCTCACCGGCAGTCAATTTGTTCGATTTGTCGGACGGGTTGAATCCTCCTTCGCTTGAGTTGCCAATCATGTAAAGTTCGGTCGGGTAAGTGATGACGGGTTCGCCTGCAACGAGAATGGTCAGGTTTTTCAGGTCGACAGTGACGTCGAAAGTACCGACAGCGCCAATCAAGATTGCGCCCGATCCTTTGACAATCGGAGTCGCTTCGTTCAAAGTCACTTGAGCGTTGTCGGTAGCCATTCCCCAACGGCTTGCGTGGACTTCTTCCCAGTCGGCGGACAGCATCGAGACGATGCCGATGTTGTCTGTCTCAGACTTTGTGGTGATTTGTGCGGTGTAAACGCCGTCTTTGCCTTTCTTCATCTTCAATCCTGCTTCCGGATTCCATGCCGATTCTGTCACAGCACCGATAACGAAGAGTTCCGCAGGATATTCGTCGCTTGAAATCGTCACGTCGTATTTGCTCGGAGCCGCTACGACAACTTCGCCGTTTTCGCGCGGCAAAGAGAACGATTTGATTTTTTCTTTAGAGTTGGAAACAACGTAGATGTTGTTGGCAATGTCGAATGCAATCGCATTTGTATTTCCACCGCAAGTGGTGTCGAATTCATATTTCAAGGTGAACGAAGGAACGCCCTTCTCGTCTTTTATCACTTCATAGATTCCCACTTTGCCTTTGCCGTTTGCCATGGCAAACAAAGTCTTGTCGGCGTTCCATGCCATAGCGGCACCGCCGGCCGGAGTCGTGATGTCTGTGTAGTCGATGTCGCCGATATCGTTGACGTGAATGTAAGCCGGTTCGCTTTCTTTCGGAGTGGCGCGATAATGTCCGATCATCAGGCCGGAGCCGTCAGCGTCAAACTGAGCGTTAACCATAGCCGAATTAATCCAGTACTGGCCGGAAATGTTGGTCATTTCCTGTGTCGGAGCTTCTGCCCATTCTTTTGCGGTCCCCAGACTGTAGACGTCTACTCTGTGGGCTTTCGGATCAAGGGCGTAGCCACCTGCGCATGAAACGATTGCTACTGCCAAGTCCTCGCCTTTTCCTGTTACAGACATCGCTGTTGCCGGACCTGCCACGAATTGTCCGTCGGCAGTGGTCACAATACCGGTAGTCTCGTCACGGTTGCCCTTGAAGATTTCAATGGCAGGAGTGTTGAGGTCGTTCGGGTCAACTTCGTAGAGGCTTGTCGCTTTTGTGCTGGCGCGAGAAACAAACAGACGACCGTCGTCGGAGAATTGCAGACGTTTCAAGTCGTAGATGGCAGAAGATCCGTTAGGATATTTCTCATTTACGTCCGCCATAGTCAAGCCCAGTTTGAAACCGTGCTTCCCTTCAGCGTTTTTCAGCGGTTTGAAAGTCGGGTCGAACGCGTAGAGACCTGTTCCGACTCCGTCATTTTCGGTAGAAGAGTGGTATCCTGAAGCCGGGAGGCTTGACTGAGCTTCAGTGACGATGATTCGTCCGAAGCTTTCACTGTTCGGATCGTTGTTGACAGCCACGCCGTAGGGGCTCCAGAAAGAGTATTCTCCGTCGTTGAGTGTCGGTTCGGCAACAGTGGCGCTTGTGACAGCCACGCGGAACGAAACTTTCGTGTCAATCAGCATTTCAGCCTTCGGAATCAACACTTTGTTGAGGTTGTTTACAGTTGTTTTGCCTTCTTCTCCGTATTCAGCGATTGTGGTCCCGTCAAATTGTTTCTTTACTTCGCCGTCGGCCCAAAGCTGTACTTTGACAGATTCGGCCTGAGCGTTCAGACGGTAGGTGACGGCGTAGTTTTCGCCTTCTTCAGCCACGTTGATGTCGTAGGCGTAAGCGTTGCGCGCTTCGAGCTTCGGCATCGGCTTCGGGAGAGAGAATGTGTATTGGGCTGCCATACCGCCGCAGTGGAACTGATAGATGCGGGCAGTGTACTCGTCGATTTTCTGCACGTTCAATGCTGTTCCGAAGCTTTGTTTGTTTTCTGCAGATTCTTCTTCGTGAGTGGCGACTACCGTGTTGGTCGAGCGGTCCACAATCTGGAATCCGTCCTTGTAGTTCGTACCGCTCGGCTCGATTGTATAGAGTTTCCCGTCGAGCGTGACAACATCTCCGCCTGCGCTTGAGTTTATTGTCCCGACACGTTCGTAGGGTTTCCATGTTCCGGCGTCGAGATGCATGAAGTCTTTGCCTCCACGGACGCGAACGGCGATTTCGTCGCTTTCAGGATTGGTGGTCAGTGGTTGTACGACAGTCGTGTTGTCCATTGCAATGCCGGTAGCGATTGCCTTGGATTTTTCGGCAACCTGTGCGATTGTGCCTTCCGCATTTTTGGCGATAAAGATTTTGGAGACAGAAGTATTTCCTTGTCCGGCAAAGAAAACGGCGCCGCCTTCTGTGCTTGTCACGTCGCCGACAGCACGTCCGGTGAAGTCCATACGGGCCGCAGCAGCTCCTTCCGGAACGGTTACTGCAACAGTAACCAGTTGGTTGGTCGCTCTTTCCCAAATCTTGAGCGATTTCATTGAGCCGGCACTGGCCCATCCGTCGACGATGATTGCGTTCCCGGCTGCGTCGAACGAAAGTCCGACACCGGCACCGCCTCCAACGCCGAGCGCCGCACGGGCGCCTGTTTCGTCCCAAGTGTAGATTTCAGGAACTGACTTGTCATTGGTGTAGACTTTTCCGTCCCAGCCAGCGCCCCAACGGGCGTTAGCCGCCGCCGGAATGTCGGTGGTCGACTTCCAGTCCTGCTTCAGGTCCTGGGCATTCGTCGTCAGACCGGCAGACACGACGGCCAGACCGGCTAAGAGAATGTGTTTAAATGAATTTCTCATAAAGATAGATTTTAGTTAATAAATAGTGTGTCAATAATATATTCGGTTAAAATGTCGGTTTGGGCAGCCTTGTTTTTCTTCGGATATAGTCTTGTTTTAATTTCCTCAAAGTTAGGTATATTTATTTCAAAAAAAACATTTTGAACGGATTTTTAGGATATTTAACACGTCAGGGCGCATTTGGCGGAGTTGTGGAGCGGACTGAGGGGGATAAATGATTCGTAGTGTTAAAGAAAGATATATATAGGATTTTGATGTTAAAAATAGCTAATTAAAAAAATAAAACAACTACCTTATAAAGAAAGATTTGAATATTCCGCATTGAATTTGTATATTTGCAGTCGGAATGGAATAATGGAGGGGGCGGTCGTCTTCTCCATTGTTATTATAAACCGAATTTTATAGGCAAACGGAATGATAGATAAGAGAGCATTGGCTGTAGTCCTTGAAAAGGGGATGGAGGATACCGTGGTGGAGATAGACAGCGATACGCGGGTTGATATAGAAGAATGTATTCGTCTGAACCGCTTGGTTGAGAGTGAATTCGACCGGGATGTGGAGGATTATGAGCTTGAAATCGGATCTGCGGGACTTACATCTCCGTTGCGCATTCCTCGCCAGTACAGAAAGTATGTCGGCGAAGAGGTGGAAGTGCTGACAGTTGCGGGCAAAAAGCAGAAAGGTGTGCTCAAGTCGGCTGATGAAGAAGGGTTTGTTCTGACAGTCAGTAAAAAAGAAAAGCCTGAAGGTGCCAAGCGCGCAGTGATGGTAGCGTCGGACATGCCGTTTAAATATGATGAAATCAAATATACAAAATACATAATCCAGTTTTAGAAAACTATGGCAAAAAAAGAGGAACCCATTAGCATGGTTGACAGTTTTTCGGAATTTAAGGAGCTGAAAAACATCGACAAAACCACTATGATCAGCGTACTTGAGGAGTCATTCCGCAATGTGCTGGCAAAAATGTTCGGTTCGGATGAGAATTTCGTTGTCATCATGAATCCGGACAAGGGCGACTGTGAAATCTATCAGAACCTCGAAGTTGTGGCCGACGGCGAAGTTGAGAATCCGAGCATGCAGGTCGGACTGACCGATGCCCGCGAAATCGACCCCTATTTTGAATTCGGCGAAGAGGTTACGAAAGAGATTGTGTTTGCGAAGTTCGGGCGCAGAGCCATTCTTACGCTTCGCCAGACGCTTGCCTCTAAGATTCTCGACTTGCAGAAAGACGCCATCTACACGAAGTTCAAGGCGATGGAAGGCGAGATTGTCACCGGAGAGGTCTACCAAATCTGGAAGCGCGAAGTGCTGGTGCTCGATGAGGATCACAACGAACTGATTCTTCCGAAAGAAGAGCAAATCCCGTCCGACCGTTACCGAAAGGGCGAGACCGTGCGTGCGGTCATTAAGGAAGTGCAGAACACCAACAACAACCCGAAGGTCATCATTTCGCGAACAAGTCCGGAGTTCCTCCGCCGTCTTTTCGAAATAGAAGTGCCGGAAATCCATGATGGTCTGATTCTGCTCAAGGGCATTGCCCGCATTCCCGGCGAGCGTGCCAAGATTGCCGTAGAGTCGTACGATGACCGTATCGACCCGGTAGGAGCGTGCGTCGGAGTCAAAGGGTCTCGTATCCATGGCATTGTGCGCGAATTGCGCAATGAGAATATCGACGTTATCAACTATACGTCAAACCCGGAGCTTTACATCCGTCGCGCCTTGAGCCCTGCCAAGGTTTCTTCGGTCAGAATCAACGAAGAAGAGAAGTATGCCGAGGTTATGCTTCATCCTGAAGAGGTGTCGCTTGCCATCGGTAAGGGCGGCCTGAACATCAAGCTGGCCACGATGCTTACCGGCTATCAGATTGACGTCTACCGCTTCACTGACAGCGACGATATCTATCTCGATGAATTTAACGACGAAATCGACACATGGGTAATCGATGCGCTGAAAGGTATCGGATGCACAACGGCGAAGGCTGTGCTCAACATTCCCCGCGAACAGTTGATTGACAAAGCCGACTTGGAAGAGTCGACTGTCGACCACGTTTTGGAGGTGCTGAAAGCGGAATTTGAGGATTAAAGAAACCACTTATAAGACAATATGGCAATAAAGATAAAGATAAGTCAAGTAGCAAAAGATTTGAATGTGGGAGTTCCGACGCTGGTGGAATTCCTGCAGAAGAAAGATCAGGATGTCGAACCCAACAATCTGAATATGCGCATCACGCAGGAACAGTACGACATGTTGGTGAAGGCGTTCAAAAACGACAAGGACCTGAAAACGAAGTCCGATCGTTATTCCTCTGATCGTCATAAGGAAAAGG
>USOC01000011.1 GCA_900556245.1 uncultured Prevotellaceae bacterium | reverse complement strand
ATATAGAAAGACAAGGAGATGTGTCCTCCTGCAATTTCCTGATAAGCTGCAGTTAACGGTATCTGCAACCCGTACCATATATTTTATGTGTCTTTGTTCCGGGCTTTGTATCCGCCCTCAAGCAGATAGAGATTTTCATCCGGGTGTATATAGACCGGTTTACCCTGCTTATCCGTCAGATGAATCTGCAAGTCAGTCTCCAGGTCGAAGAAAAGGTATTTGCGGAA
Organism: uncultured Prevotellaceae bacterium; assembly: GCA_900556245.1. GTDB lineage: Bacteria > Bacteroidota > Bacteroidia > Bacteroidales > Muribaculaceae > Limisoma. The sequence goes on along the minus strand of USOC01000011.1, from coordinate 12,086 downwards.
TCCCGTGAAGTTCCCGTTCTCATCCTGATGGTCAAACATCCACAGTTCGGATTCTTTCCGAATGTCGAAATTTGAAGATAAATCTTCAAATTTGCCTCTTAGCATTAGGTTACAGAAGATAGAAGAATCCTTGTTAGGCTCTATGAATGCCTTGTTAAAGCACCTTAACAATACAGGCAGACCCTCTTTCGCGTACTTGAATTTGTCTGCCCATTCCTCCCAAGGGAGTCTATACTGTTTGAACTCTTTGTTTTCTGACAATGAATCAAGTTCGCCGAATGCCGCCCCTGTCTCTAACTGATAGAGCGCTTCAAGTCCTTCCATGGTCTTTTTTTTCTCTTCTTCTGTCATTTTCGTTTTGTTTTGTGCCCATGTTCCCAGTACGAAACATGCAAGCAGGACGGTTACTGTGAAATTCATCTTTTAAGACACTTTGATGTGTTGCTCATTTTATGTCTGTAAAAATAACGATTATTTTGGACAGGAGTTATAAAGGATCAGTAAAAAGAAGGCTTTATCTTTTTTATCGATGTTTGAACGTTTCCCTTTGAGGGAGTGGGAAAAACAAAAGCCTTCAGCTTTTCCGGCTGAAGGCTTTGTCTTGTGCGCATGAAGGGACTCGAACCCCCACGACTTACGTCACTAGATCCTAAGTCTAGCGCGGCTACCAATTACGCCACATGCGCAAAACTGATGCAAAGGTATTACAAAGATTTGGAATCTGCAAATTTAGAGGCTGCTGATTTGAAAAAAAAATATAAGGAGGGATTTGCATGAATGATATATGGTGCTTAAATATTTGTATTTCAGTTGAATATGCGTATTGCTGGGATGTGCGGACTGTCGGCGGCGTTTGACGTTTAGCCGAAATTTGTGTAAATTTGCGGAAAAATAGATATATGTCAAGAGACGAAAGAGAACTTGAGGGCGTAACGTTGTTGGGGAATACAGCCACACGCTACCCCGACCATTATGCGCCGGAGGTGTTGGAGACATTTAAAAACAAACATCCGGAGAATGAGTATCTTGTGACATTCACATGTCCTGAGTTTACAAGTCTGTGCCCAAAGACCGGGCAGCCTGATTTCGCAAAAATCATCATCAATTATATTCCTCGTGAAGACATGGTGGAGAGCAAGAGTCTGAAGCTCTATTTGTTTAGCTTTCGCAATCATGGCGATTTCCATGAGGACTGTATCAATATTATTATGAAAGATCTTGTTGCATTGATGAATCCCCGATATCTGGAGGTAAAGGGTATTTTTACGCCGCGGGGAGGAATTGCCATCTATCCTTTTGCCAACTACGGCGATTCGGAGCATCAGGAAATGAAGCGGGCACGCCTGCTGTCAAATTTTACAGACAATTTTTAGGGTATGAAGAAAGATTCGATAATTGTGTTATCGGGAGGAATGGATTCCGTTACGCTTCTCTATGAGTATAGGAACAATATAGCGCTGGCCGTCACGTTTGACTACGGGTCGAACCATAATGCGCGGGAGATTGCCTGTGCGCGTCTTCATTGCGAACGACTTGGCATAGAGCATTTGGTCATTCCGCTGGCGTTTATGGGCGAATATTTCAAGAGTTCGTTGCTTTCTGGAGCCGACGCCATTCCGGAGGGGGACAATGACGAGGCGAATATGAAGTCAACTGTTGTGCCGTTTCGCAACGGCATCATGCTGTCGGTGGCCTGCGGTCTTGCTGAGAGTCGGGGACTGTCGCATGTGCTGATAGCCAATCATTCCGGGGATCATGCCATTTATCCGGATTGCCGTCCATCGTTTGTTGCGGCTATGTCCGGCGCTATGAGTGCAGGGACTTATGACGGAGTAACCATCATGGCCCCTTACACGAATGTCTCGAAAGGGGAGATTGCCCGACATGGCGCTAAGCTGAACATAAACTATGCAGAGACTTATTCCTGCTATAAAGGCGGGGAAAAGCATTGTGGCAAATGTGGTACCTGTCGTGAGCGCAGAGAGGCATTGGCGGATGCCGGCATCAACGATCCGACCGGATACGAAGACTAATTGTTTACAGGATTGGTATACGACGGCTGTTTTGCTTCAGAGAGGCATGACGGCCGTCTGCTTTTTTTGCTTTCAGGGAAATTCGGGAACCGGGTTTTGATGGATTGATAATTCGAAATTAAACACAATTTGTTTTGAATAAAATGTAATAAAGCACTTGTTTTATTGTGATAATGTGGTAAATTTGTAGGGTGTTTTCTGAATTATTCATTTAAATGGTGTGAATATGAAAAAAAATTTACTTACAATTCTGGTGGCAATTTTCGCTATTTCCTATGCAACCGCCCAATCAGAGAGTGTGATTACGCTAAAAACGGCTAAGGCTGTTGACAGCCAGATTCGTTTGCTGGCATGGTGTTCGACAGTAAATGACGCTGTGAGTATTGACTGGGGAGACGGGGTCTATACGACCCATAATATAGACCCGGATGCCGGAACTTGGTCGAAATGGATCAGTGGAAAGGTGAAGGGTGAAACGATTACGGTGAAGGGCGAACTGGTGTATTTCGAACTGACAGAGGCGGAACTGACGGAAGCAACGCTTACAAATCAGACGAAATTGACGGAATTGGATCTCGCCAAAAACGAACTGACTGCGTTCAATGCAGAGGGTTTGTCAGGTTTGACAAAGCTTGATCTTTCGGAGAACCAACTGGCTGTGTTTTCAACGACGGGAATGACCGCGTTGACAGGCTTGAATCTGTCAGGAAATCAGCTGACAGCTTTCGATGCTTCCGGAGCACCTTCGATTACTGATTTGAACTTGTCGAAGAACCGGCTGGACAGCCATTCCTTGAATATAGAGCCACTTGCATCATCTCTTAAAGAGTTGAATCTCTCGGACAACAAAGAAAAGTTTGTGACTCTGAATCTGATTAATTTTGGACAACTGACGCGATTTAATGCGTCGAACAATCCGGAACTGACAACAGTCGTATTTAAGGACGGTAATCCGAACCTGACGAGTATCGATATGAGTGACTGCTATATCATGCACTTCTATGCGATTTCTTTGCCGTCGCTGACTTCGCTAAGGCTGTCAGACGGGGCATTGGTTGAGGTTGTGCGGGGAGCCTATCCGAAAGTGCCCGAGTTTTCCATCGGCGGGAACTATTTGCAGGAGCTTGACGTGACGCAATTTCCGAAACTTTATACGCTTGCTTGCGGAGGCAACTACCTGACAGACTTGAACGTGTCGAACAATCCTGAGCTTAATTCGCTGAACGTGTCGAACAACAAGCTGACGTCAATCGACCTTACGAACAACACGCATCTTCGCTCACTGTCGGTGAACGGCAATGCGGAGCTGGGAAAAATCGACATTACGCCGATTCGCGGCATCGAGGATATCAACATCAGTGACACGAAGATTCGCTACATTGACTTGTCGAATGCCTATTATCTGAAAGATTTCAAGGCTGCGAACACAGAGTGTGAGTTTTTCTATTTCAACTATGTGGACTCATGGGGGCAGTTCAAGAATATCGATATCCGCAACAACAAAAAAATGACGTCGAACTCGGTGAACTTCACGCTTCGGACGTTGCCACAACATTCCGGGAAGTCTTGGAATCCGACGCTGCTTCTTGAGGGATCGAATGCAGAACACGCAGACACGGAATATGCCAATTCGCAAGATTTGGGGTGGAAAACCGATGTGACCGGAGACGGGACGGCAAAGAATGAGACCGTGCCGGTGACAGTGGACGCAACACTGACAGGGGAGACTGTGACGGTGACCGGTGAGATTGGAGGAATGACCATAGAACAGACATTTACTTTTTCGGAATATTCGACAGAAAACGGCAAGTTTACGCTATCGCAATGGTCCGGACCTTACTATCAGCAGTTGTCTGACGTGACAACCGAGGCAAAAGCCGGCGTTGCCATCCATGTGACTCCGGTGCCTGATGCCGGCTATGTCTATGACGGAGTGACTGTGAACGGAGAGAAAATCGACGAAGAGTGGTTTGTGGTGAACGAACAGGCGACAGTCAAGGTGCACTATCGTCCTGCTTCTCGCGAAATTTCGTTCAATACGGGACAAGGACAGCCTCTTTCAATCGCCTTGGGAGGAATCAGTCCGCAGACTCCTGTCCAAATCGACTGGGGGAACGGTTCCAAGCAGGATTATACGATAACATCGACTGGATGGACCCGTATTGACGGTACGGCCGCCGGAACCACAATTACCGTATATGGTGATGTCTTTGCCGTTAATTTCGAGAGTTATGGAGAATACGGCGAGCAAATAGGCTTGTGGAACAACAGGATTACGGGGGTGGATTTTTCGAAGAACAATCTGCTTCAGGTAGTCAACCTTTATATGAATCCTATTACGGCACTGAATATCAGCAATCAGGAGAATCTTGCAGAACTCGACTGCTCTTACTGTGAATTACACGAGTTAAACGTTAGCGGCCTCCAAAAATTGGAGTATCTTGCCTGCTACGGCAATGCGATTCCGTCGCTTGATTTGACGACAAACACCGCGCTGAAATATTTGGATGCGAAGCGCAACGACTTGTCGGCAATTGATTTGAGTCAAAACAAGCAATTGTTTTCACTCAATTTGACAAACAACAAACTTGAGACTGTCGATTTGTCAATGCTTCCGGCTTTGGAAGAACTCAATATTAACGGCAACTTGCTTACTGCTATCGATGTGAGCAAAAATACGAAAATTAGTGAACTGGGAGTGAGCAACAATCATCTGACCGCACTTGACCTTTCCAAAAATTCGGGCATCCAAAGTCTGACGTTTAACGGCAATGACATTCATGCGCTTGATTTGAGCGGTTTGACGGATTTGAGAGTAGTGAATGCCGCTGATAATGGGATGACCGCTTGCGAACTCGATGATTTTTATTTCAATCTTCCTCAGTATCCGCAATTGAGCGATGAGGAAAAGCCGGAGGGTTTCCCTCTGACGGTGGCAGTCGGCACCGATGAGCGCCCGAATGCCGCAGACAAGGCAGACTCTTATATTGCGGTAGATAAAGGCTGGTCGCTCAATGTGACCGGGGATGCCTCCGGATGCGATATGGCACATTTGCTGATTGCTCCGACCACGTTTGGAAGAATCGAACTGACGACAGCCGACGGCATGGTAATCAAATCGGGCGACAAGGTGAAGAAAAACAGTCCGATAAGCGTGAAGGATATGCCGGATGCCGGCTATCAGTTGAAACAAGTGAATGTTAATGACAAAGCTATTGAAGGCAAGACGTTTGCAGTTTCCCGCATGGCGCGCGTTTCGGCGGTGTTCTAGCAAGTCGGCGGTGGTGACAGCGAGAATCATCATGGAGTCAAGATTGCAGGAATGGAAGGGGGGATTTTCGTGGAAGTCGGCGGCGAAAGCCAAGTGGAAGTGTTTGCCACATCGGGATCACTGGTCTATGGCGGGCGTATTGTCACGGCAAAAGAAATTCCGGCATCGGCGGGAATCTATGTTGTGAAAGTGAGCAACGCAGACGGCCATATGGTCAGAGTCGTAGCAGTGCGATAGACCGGCTGAGGCATCAATCATAAAGGGAGCCACGACAACGGTTGATATGTCGTGGCTTTCTTTATGGAATTCTTAAGGAGTTCTGTTATTTCTTGAGTATTACTTCGTAGAGGTCGTTTCTGCGGTCCTTGAGGTTCTTGACGCTGCCGTAGGTGTGCAGGTGGCTCAGCAGGTCGAGATCGACGTCGGAGACGAGAATCATTTCGGTGTTCGGGGTGGCCTCAGCGCGCGTACCGTCGGTGGGGAAGGCGAAGTCGCAGGGGGTGAACACGCCGGACTGGGCATACTGGATGTCCATATTGTGGACTCGGGGCAGGTTTCCGACGCTGCCTGCTATTACGACGAAGCACTCGTTTTCGATGGCTCTGGCGTGTGCGCAGACGCGAACGCGCGAGTATGCGTTTTGTGTATCGGTCAGGAATGGAACGAACATGATTTGCATGCCGTCGGCCGCCATCAGTCGGGCAAGTTCCGGGAATTCGACGTCGTAGCAGATGAGTACGCCTATTCGGGCGCAGTCAGTCTCGAATGTCTGAATCATATTTCCTCCACAGAGTCCCCAGCTTTTGATTTCATCCGGAGTTACATGGATTTTTTCGTAGCGTTCGTAGGACCCGTCGCGACGGCACAGGAATCCGACGTTGTAGAGCCTGCCGTCTTCTTTGCGTTGCGGCATTGACCCTGTGATGATGTTGATGTTGTAGCTGATTGCCAGTTTGATGAAGCGTTCGCGTATTTCTTCCGTATACTGCGCAAGACCACGTATGGCTTCCGCTTCGCTTTCGTCATTGAACCGTGCCATCAGCGGGGCATTGAAGTATTCGGGGAAAAGGATGAAGTCGCTTTGGTAGTTTGAGACGGCATCAACGAAGAATTCCACTTGCTCAATGGTCTGGTATGAGCGCATCTGCCATTGAACAAGTCCGATTCTGACTGTCGTTTTTTTGTTGACAAAGTCCTGGGAAGGAGCTTGGTAATATATGTTGTCCCATTGAAGCAGGCATGCAAAGTGCTTGGATTCTTCGTCGTTTGGCAGGTAGTTGCGCATCACTTTGCGGACGTGGAAATCGTTAGACAGCTGGAAGGTGAGGACGGGGTCGAAAATTTCTTTCTGCCGCACTTTGTTGATGTATTCGCGGGGTCGCATTTTGTCGGCATACTTATGGTAGTTTGGAATCCGTCCGCCGAACATGATTGCTTTGAGGTTGAGCGTTTCGCACAGGTCTTTGCGATATTCATACATGCGTCTGGCCAGTCGTAGGCCGCGATATGCCGGGTGAATGAATACTTCGATACCGTATAGGATGTTTCCTTTCGGGTTGTGTGTGCTGAATGTTTCCTTGCCGGTTACCTGGGCGTATGTGTGGTCGTTTTTGACGAGGTTGTAGTCGACGATGAGAGAAAGTGCGCATCCCACGATTTTGTCGTCTACTACGGTTACAATTTGTCCTTCGGGAAAAATCTCGATGAGTTTTTTGATTTGTTCTCTTGTCCAGAATACGTCGCTGCCGTCTGAGTAAACACGGGTGAACGACTGCGACAACTGTTCGTAATCCTCCATTTGGAGGTTGCGAATCATCACACTGTTTATTTTCAATTCTTCCATAACGGAGGCGAAATTACAGCGAAAATCCGACATCGTCAAGGAATCGGACTTATAGTTTCGGATTTGGGTTGCCGAATTACGGATTCTGCGGTCTGAAGTGGAATTTCAAACCGATGGAGAATCGAAGTATATCTTTCATTTTCAGAGATTTGTTGGTGGCTTTAGATACGATGTAGAGGTCGTTTGAGCTGACTTCGTAGAAAATAGAGGAGTTGTTGAGTATGGCGTTCTTGAAGTGGAAGGAAAAGCTTTGTCCCAGGCAGACGGAAAACCGTATTTTGGAGGAGAAGTTGTAGTAGCCGTTCGGGTATTTCCCCGGCTCTTTCTTCCAAAAATCGTCGCCGTTGATTGTGGTCATATATATGCCGGCAGTCAGCGGTTCGAATGATGCGAATTTGCAGAAACGGATGCTCCAAGGCGTGACTGTCTGCTTGAGAGAGAAGGTCATTCGAAACTTGTCGGCAAATCCAGAGGGAATGAATCCGACGATTGCGTCGGTGTTCCACATGCCTTTTTTTCCGTATTCCCAGCCGATTCCAAAGGAAAGGAATCCCATGCCTCCGGCATATTGCAATTTGGCATTTTTGGGCTTTATCCTTTCCCATCCCTCGTATCGCCAGTTTTCTCTGACATCCCAACGTTTTCTTGCCGAAGCCGGCGAAATGATGAAGAGGATTGTCAGGACAGTCAGCAGAGTTTTAAAATTCAACCACTTCATAATCATAACTGTCTTTGTGAATTTTGAAATGTAGGAAAGTCCTTTTTTTTGCGCAAGCGCATTGGTAATAGATTGTCCCGTCGTCGAAGAAGTCGTCGACAGACACCGAGTGTCCGTGACCGTAGACGCAGAATTGGAGTTGTGGGAAGCGTCGGATGTAGGCTTGGAAAACCAGGGCGGTGTTGTTGTTGAACTGTTCGGAGTAGGGTCCGGCATGCATGGCAACGATTGTCTTCTGCGCTGTTTCCGGAAAGTTCGCTATTTGATCGCTGATAAATCCGAAATCGGGGACAGCTTCTGAGTAGTCAAACTCCAAAGCGTTTGTGTTCAGGCAAATGAATCGGATGTTTCCTGCTGAGAATGCGAAGTTATTCGGCCCGAAAATCTTATTGAAAAGGAGCTCACCTGTTGCTACACAGTCGTGGTTTCCGAGGATGCAAACGTAGGGTACTTTCAGCTTGTTGAGAATGTCGCGCTGTTTTACCATTTCCAATTTTGCGCCGAAGTCGGACAGGTCTCCTGTGTGCAGTACGAAGTCGATGTCGTTTCGATTGTTGATTGCTTTTACAGCATCTTCAGTTTCGTCGTACCATCTTTGGGTGTCGCTGATGACGGCAAAAGAAAATTCATTCTTGCCTTGCAGGGAACGTTCGATGATGCCGATGTTTGTACGGTTTATGTCGGTCGGCCCTGATACGTCAAGGTCGTAGGGGTGGTACTCAAACATGTCGCAAGCTGAAAAGGCTGTCGCCAATCCTATTGCCAAGAAGCATTTTGTCAGTTTCATCATATGTCTTATCGTTCTTGCAAATATCCGCAAAAATAGTGGATTGGCTGTTTTCTGTTTTTCTCTTTAAATGGTGAAATGGTCGGGTGTGGAAATGTTGTTTTCCAAGTCAGGCTACGGCTCGGCAAAATCATTCAAGCGAACTTGATGCTTTTGCGCTCACCTTGCACTATCTTTGTTGTTGATATGGCGACGAAACGAATACTCCCGGATGCGGATTTTGGCAGAATTGTGGTTCGCAGTCATCTGCGTGCCCGGAATATTACACTCCGTCCGAAAGTTGACGGGCTATATGTGACAGTGCCTCCGTTTACCCGACTTGATACGGTGGTCAGGACTGTTGAGAGTTACCGTAGCCGGCTGAAGGATAGTTTTGCCAGGATAGGACCTCGTCGGCTGACTGCGCAGACGGTAATTGATGCCGACTGCTTTAAGTTGAAGGTGGAGGTTGGTCCGGTCCGGCATTTTATGGTCAGTTGTCGAGCCGACCGTTATGTGGTTGTTTGCCCGACGGACACGGATTTTGACTCAGACGATGCGCAGCGGTTGCTCCGGGCGGCCATTGTCAGGGCACTGAAGCATCGGGCTTCGCGCTATCTGCCGGTTTTGCTCGACGAATGGTCGGTGCGTACGGGATTGTCTTACCGGAAGGTGCGTATTACGGGGGCGAAGACGAAGTGGGGCAGTTGTACGTCGGCAAAGGCTATCAGTTTGTCGTGCTACCTGATGTTATTGCCTCCGCATTTGATGGATTATGTCATTCTTCATGAGTTGGCGCATACTCGGGAGATGAATCATGGGGATGCTTTCTACGCCTTGCTGAATCAATTGACGGGAGGAGTCGCCGTTTCCTTGCGCAAGGAGTTGAAGAAATTTCGGACTGAATTTTAAATGATGTTAATTGCCGGGGTTGGCGCTTATCGGAATATCTTTTTCCCCGGATTTCGTAGAAAAAAGTCGTAAATTTGTGAGAAATCAAATCTCGAAAAGAACAGAAGAAAATGCGAAAGAAAAGGCGTCTGAAAAAACATATAAAAAAACGAATAAAGCAAGTGCTTGTCGCTGTGGCGCTGTCGGTAGCGGGGTATGCGGCTTACCAGCCTTTTTCCTCTTCGGCGTCAGCCGGAGTCACGGACTGCCGCGACACGGTTGTGGTGCCGGACGATACGATAGCGTCGTCAGTGCTCAACGGTGCAATCCAAAGCTTTGTGGGCAGCAGGGCAATGTCGGGGGCATCTGTGGGGGTCTGCGTGATGGATATCCGTAACGGTTATGTCGTTGGCGGCTATAACGTGGACAAGAAGTTTATACCGGCATCGGTTACGAAGTTGGTCACTTCTGCATCTGCACTCAAATATCTTACGGAGAACTATCGGTTCCGTACGCGGGTGAAATATACCGGAGAATTGACAGAAGATGGAACTATTCAGGGCGATTTAATAGTGGAAGGCGGTTTGGATCCGACGCTTGGCTCGCGTTATCTTGACGAAGACCACGAAGGTTTTCTTCCGGCACTTGTGGAAACGCTTCGATTGTGGGGAGTGAAGCGGATTGCCGGACGTATTCGTACGGAGGAGCAGGTGAAAACGCTGCGTCAGGCTTATCCTTCTGATTGGTTGGATTCGGATGTGACAGAATATTATGGAGCGGGTGTCTATTCGTTGAACTACAATGACAATTTGTTTTCACTGATTTTTGACACTTCCGGCGGAAAAGTTTCCATAGTCGATACTATTCCACACGTAGTCACTTTCGAAATAGACAATAATATGCGAGCCGGGACTGCTCGTAACGGTCGGTGGCTTCCTGCAGCGAGCCGCGCGAAGTACAGTGAGAAATTCCGCCTGAACGGGACGATTCGTCTGAGCGAAGATCCGCTGGAACTGGAGATGCCAGCCATCTATCCGTCAGAAGGGCTGAAAGCAGATATCCGTGAGACACTTGAGGCGGAAGGTATCGTTGTCGAGGGGAAAAAGACTGATACAGCCGGAGAGTCGTCGTTTCAGTTGCTTTCCGGAGGTAATCAAATCGTTGCTTCATCGCAGTGACAATATGTATGCAGAGTCTGTGCTTCGGGCGCTTGGGCAGCATTGCAAAGGTCAGGGAATGCGTGAAGCGAGCATAGCGGCCGAAGCAGAGGTGCTCGGCCAGTGGAATATAGACTTGTCGGGAGAGAGCCTCTATGATGGGTCCGGTCTTGCCAGGGCGAATCGGATGAGTCCACGTTTTCTGACAAGTGTACTTCGGACAGCGGCCCGCGACTGGCAATGTGGCGAACTGTTTCCGACGCTGCTGCCGGTAGCGGGGGAAAACGGCACGGTCAAGAAGTTGCTCCGTGAGACTTCCCTTTCCGGGCATATTGCCTTGAAGTCAGGCAGTATGCGCGGAGTGAAATGCTATTCGGGCTATTATCCGGCAGAGCGACCCCGATATGCTGTCACGCTGATGGTGAATCGCTATCGGTGCAACGGCGAGCAATTGAAAAAATCAATCGAGCAATTGTTTGTTGATATGTTTGGGGATTATCAAGTGGATGTGATTGCAAAAACTTTGCCTGCAGAGCAAAATAAAGAAAATAATTGAAAGAGCTATGAAATCGGATATTCAACAAATGCTGGCTACCGCCTATGAGTTGGAGGGGCTTTTGCTTCTCGCAGAATCGAGAGGCGATGATACTTCGGAAACTGTCTATCGGTCTATTCATGAAAAAATCGAAACGCTGCGCCGACTAGCCGGATATAGAATAGATTTGCTGTGTGGAGGCGAGTTCGGCGATGAGGTCTGCGGCGTGACCGGCTTCGGACTGATGGAAGCCGTTGAGCGTTCGGAGGCGAGGGCGTTCGGAGGCGAAGATATCGCGCCGGAGGAAAAAGTTTCGGAAATTTCCGCACATGAGAATGATGAGGAAATGGAAGAGTTGTCGCGACTTATGGCTTCAGGCCCGGGTCAAGAACTTGCTTCGGAAGAAGAGTCGGTGACGGAACGGGAGGAAGACGCATTTGATGAGCAAGATGAAGCGCTGGAAGATTCCGCAGAAGAAGCTTGTGAAGAAGTAGAGGTGGAGCTTGTCTATGCGGATGACGCAGAAGGGGAAGAGGCCTCAGATGAACAGGCGGAGGAGACAGAGAAGTTGTCCGCTGAAATGGATGATGAATTCCGAGCCGGGTCTGTGCGCGGCGAAAATGCCGGGGACGAAGAGAGTGGCGCAGTATCATGGAATGGAGCAGATGAAGTTGACGGGTCGGCGTATGATGATGTCGAGGTCGAGCTTGTATATGATGAAGAAGCTGCTGACGAAGAGCGGGAAACTGAAGATGCAGGGGAGTTTCGGCAAGAATCAGCAGACCGGGAGTCGTTGCGTCTTGACGAGGTTTTGTCGCGTCACCGGTCGAAAGATCTGAAGTCGGCATTTTCCCTGAATGACATGTTCCGAT
>USOC01000010.1 GCA_900556245.1 uncultured Prevotellaceae bacterium | reverse complement strand
ACTTTCCGCAATCAGCCTCGCCTCTGTTTCGTCGTCGACTCCCGCTTTCCGAAGATTGTCGCGACAACGTTTGGCGACTTTCATCTCGCTGCGAAACGACACAATACGCTCCGCCTCTTTTTGTTCAGTCTCCGTCAATTTCGCCTCGACAGCAAGCAGCTCCGGAGAATGCTGCAATACACTGATGCGATGATTAATAGCAGATATCCGAGCCTCTTCCTTTCGGAAATAGCCTTCCGGCTGCAGAAGGTCGTAAACCGGCGGGACGAAGCATGAATGTCTGTTATAATGGGCGATATTTCCCGAATATGCCGCCAAAAAGCCGAGGTTCTCATAACTGTCAACCACAACAAGCACACCAAACATCTTGCCAGCGTCCAGTTCTTCGCTCCAATCGGTTCGCGTACGCAAATACGCCTTGACCTGTTCCGCCGCCACCTCAACCAAAGGATGAGGAACATAGCAGAACGGATAAGTAAACCGCTCCGGCATTGGAATACCGTCTATAGACTGAATGAAACGATGAAGCATCGGTTTATGTCAACGTGAAACTGTCAGCATCATCAAGGACAGGAAATTTCCGGCGAAATTCCGAAAGTTTCGCCAAATCGATGTCGCATGTAGCCACAGAAGCCTCCCCCGGCTCACAAGCTGCCATCGGTCGACCGTAATAGTCTGTGATGACACTGTTCCCGGTGTACTGACTGACACCGTCATCTCCCACACGGTTTACTCCAACTACGAAACATTGATTTTCTACAGCCCTCGCTTTCAACAGCAAATCCCATACGGCAATACGCGACTTCGGCCAGCTTGCCACATAGATTGCCACGTCGTAGTCGCCCGTATTGCGCGACCAGACCGGGAAACGCAAATCGTAGCACACTTGCAACAGGAAACGGACTCCGCCATACTCAACCACAACACGGCTCCGCCCCGGCACATAGTTATGCGGCTCTCCGCCATAGGTGAAAAGATGTCGCTTATCGTAATAGGCGACATGACCGTCTGGCTTTACAAAATAGAGCCGGTTGACATAGCTTTCACCCGATGCGACAGCAACGCTTCCGACGACCGCTCCGCCCAGTCGTTTCGCTGCCGCCTTCATCCAACAAAGCGTCACCCCTCCCTCGGCTTCTGCAATTGCCGGTGCGTCCATCTCAAAACCGGTGGCAAACATCTCCGGCAACACATACAGATCCGACGGAGAAGCTCCGACGAGCAGACGCTCCACCTCGTGGAGCGTTGCCTGCCGGTCACCTTTGTAGATATTATGCTGAACAATAGATATTCTCATCTCTGCTAATTATCTTTTAATAAACTTTTTTGCCATACAGCGTCCGTCGACATCCGCCGTGCATATATAGACGCCGGCAGGAAGCCACATCGTTCCCAACTCTATGCAATTTTGCCCGGCTTCAGCCGTTACGTCTTGTGAAAGCACCTTGACACCGTTGGAAGCATAGACCGCAACTTCAGCACTTCCTGCCGACTCCGCCTCAAATTCGACTGACAGACGGTCACCACGACTCATTACGCTCAACTGCGAGTCTGCCACGACACGTTCCACACTTCCGCTCCCTTCCGGATATACGGCCGACAAATTTCCCAATGCAAAGTATGCCTCTGCCGCAGTGTTAAGATAAATTGACAATTCCTTGATTTGCATAGGATATTGCGGCACATCCAACAGTTCGCCTTCTTGCTTAAATTCAAATTCCACTTCTTTTGTCTCACTTGTCAAATCCACCTCTTGCATATGACGAGCACCCAAATGATCGACACAAACAAGCGTAAAACGCCTGAAAAAGCCGTCCCTGTTGTCGACCGGCACAGATACTCCGCAAGGAAGACCGTAAAGCGTCAAATCGTCGAAAGAGACGGTTATTTTCCGCGAACGTCCCGAAGCGTCCGCTGTAAAGGCCACTCCTTCCGTCCAGCCATCCGGCAATGGCTGTCCTGCCGTCAGATTCTTGACTCCGGACATCTTCACCTTAGTGTCGGTTGCCAAATTCTTGAAATCATAGACAGCCATACGGCCCTCTCCTATTTCCACAGTCACATCAATATTCAGCGAGACGTCACCAAACGTTCCCATAATCGTAGTTTTGCCATTTTTCAGGCCTTTTACCATTCCATCCGCCAAAGCGACAACCGTCGGATCGCCGGCCGTCCATTCAAAGGCTCCGGCATCCAGAGCATAAGTCGCCCCATTCACCGTCCCAAGCACAGGAATAAAGAAATCGCGCGTCCCATCAAGGAGCAACGACGGATAAGCCACACGAATGTCGGAAGCCTGACGTGTAAACACCTCCATCTCGCCGCGCACTCCATCTTTCTCTGCGATTATCTTTCCGAATCCGCCTTCCGCTGACGAGTGGAACACACCGTCGGAATCCACCGTACCCAAAGTCGAAGGGACAACCGTAAACGTACATCCCTCTACTCCCTCTTCCACGATATCGCCATAGCGATTGTAGGACACCACAGAAAGTGGCTCCAGCGAAATCGTCGACGGACTGATGCGCTTCTTGGTGAAACCGAGACTGGCGACAGCCTGATCCTCCGGAGCAATCGAAACGGCAAGCATTGCGTCCTGCACCGGACGTACCGACCCCCGACCGGGAAGATTTTGCATCGTGCCGTTCAGCGCGATGGCTGCCGAACCGCCACTGTCAAAATTCACGATGTCCCATGCGCCGCGCGCAAGCATCCATTCCGCCATCTCAACGCAATTGATAGGCTGACTTTGAACAGACATCTCATTAAGGCAGATATACAGTGTCTTTTTATCTTTGGACAGACCGGCCATGACATGCGATGAATTTTCATATTCGCGCCCATCTTCAAAATCATCATATTCTCCGTCGTGCAATTTCCCGTCATGAGCAATGCTCGGATAGCCATGGAATCCCGCCACGATGTCTTTAGGCACGATTCCCCAATTCGGCTGGCCAAAGCCTTGCTTCACCCCGATGCGGTCACCCGGCTTTACATGCCCGTTGAGCGCATTGGCTTTCGCGCCTCTGAGCCACACCACACACTCTGTCGCTGATGTTTGCAATGGTGATGTCGAAACTTCCACTACCTCACACGGAGTATTCGCTCCATTGACAACCCAAGCAGACAACGGACGCACCTTAATGAAAGTGCCTTCTCCGGAAAGCATCGTCGAGTTGAGACTGTTGTAGAACACGCAATCCCCGGTCATCCCCAATGCCCCGTTATTAAACATATCAATGCCCACTTCCGTCCCGTCAGCGGCAATCACACTTGCCGCCACAGGAGCACGAAAAACTTCAGCATGACGATCCTTCGTGATAGCAAGCATCGACCGACCTCCGGTCAGATTCGTAAAACGACCGTCGGAAACATTCATTCCGATGCAAATTCCCTGCTCATAGACAAAGAAATCGTGGTTCCATGCGACTTTCACCTGATGACCCGGCGATGAGCATTCGCGATAGAAAGTTTCAATATCCCATCGATTCACATCAGGCACTTGATTGCGACTCTGACGATGCTCAATCTGATTGTAAGGATTCGTCAGGTCAATGGTTGTGTACCATATGATTAACGGTCGCTCATGATAGATTATTTTCGTGTACTCAATGCCCGGTCCGACATTGTAGCATGCCACCGTGTCAGCTGGTCACCAATCGGGAGAAGACGCCGACCCGGCAAAAGTAACGGCCGTAGACGCCGTCAATAATAAACTCTTTAAAAATTTCATTCTTGAGGTTTTATATTAGGTGTTTTCTTTTTATTCTGTGCTTAAAGCCATTCCGGAAATGCTTCTTTCTCATCATCACAAAGGTAACAAAAAAACCGGAAAAGGCAAAAGCCCCTTCCGGTTGCACTTACACCGTCAAAACATCCCTACCCGTTATGCTTTCCACTATGTTTCAGAACCATAGCCTCCATATAGAATACAATGTCTTCGATAATGTTATTCACGTGGTCACCCGTACGTTCCAACTTCCGGAACACGCCTCCCAACTCAAGACACAGACGCATCGACTGCGGATGGGCCGTCGCATACTCTGTCAGGATTCTCACAGAGTTGGCATTGATGCTGTCCACTTCATCATCGAGCGAAGTGACTGTCTTGGCCAGTTGCAAATCGCTTTTGGAAAATGCGGAGCGGGCAGTTTCAAGCATTCCGATGACACGCTCAAACATATCGCTGAGTCGAAGAGCCTTAATTAAATCCCCATCAACAGGCTCTTCCGACGAACGCATTACGAACCGTGCCAGGCCTTCGGCATAATCACCGATACGTTCGAGATTGTTATTAATATTGTGCATGGCCAATACAAATCGCAGGTCGACTGCCACAGGCGTATAAAGCGCAATGATATCCTCCACCATACTGTCGATTTTCAAGTCGAAGGAATTGACCATCTTCTCGTGCGCTACAATCTGCCGCGCCACTTCGCAGTTCATTTCGCTGACTGCCTTGCTAGCCTCCTTCATCTGTTGGTCGACAAGCGTCCACATGTCAAGCACCTCGTTTTTCAGTGCCGCCAATTCGTCTTCTACAAATTTTACCATATTCTATCCTTATTTTTCTGTTTCTCTTGATTTTAGTTCATACCACCCTATCCGAAACGGCCGGTGATATAGTTTTGCGTGGCCTCCTTTCCTGGATTCGTAAAGAGGGTTTTCGTATCGTCATACTCCACCAGCTCGCCCATATAGAAAAATGCTGTTTTGTCGCTGACACGCGAAGCCTGCTGCATGTTGTGTGTGACGATGACAATGGTCGTCTGTTTTTTCAATTCTTTAATCAGCTCCTCCACCTTAGCGGTCGAAATCGGATCGAGCGCAGAAGCCGGCTCGTCCATCAGCAGTACGGTCGGGCGCACCGCCATCGACCGAGCGATGCAAAGCCGCTGTTGCTGTCCGCCGGAAAGTGCCAGGGCAGATTTATTGAGTTTGTCTTTCACCTCATCCCACAACGCCGCACCGCGGAGTGTCTCCTCTACGCGTTCTTCAATCAGATGCTTGTCTCGCACACCATTGACTCTCAATCCATACGCAACGTTGTCGAAAATGCTCTTCGGAAACGGATTAGGACGCTGGAACACCATACCCACACTCTTTCGCAAAGCATCTACGTCGACTTCCGGAGAATAAATATCCTGTCCGTCAATACGGATAGAGCCGTCCAGACGGATGTGCGGCACCAAGTCGTTCATGCGGTTGAAGAGGCGTAGGAATGTGGTTTTCCCACAGCCGGACGGTCCGATAAAGGCCACCACTTGATTTTCCGGTATATCAATCGTGATATTTTTCAATGCTTGAAAATCACCGTAATAAAAATTCACGTTTGTCGCTTGAATCTTGCTCATTTGTCTTTCGCTTTTAGGTTACTTCATTTTTTTCTCGAAATATCTTCTGCTGAAATTGGCAAGAAGATTGAATACCAGCACAATCAGAATCAGCACCAAGGCTGTTCCATAGGCTATCGGCTGCTGCGCGTCGAGACTCGTGCCGCTTGTCGATATGACGTAAAGGTGGTAAGGCAATGCCATACACTGATCAAAAATGCTGCTTGGAAGATTGGGCAGAAAATAGGCCGCACAAGTGAAAAGAATCGGTGCAGTCTCTCCGGAAATGCGTCCCAGCGACAGAATCATACTGGTCAGAATGCGAGGCATCGCCATCGGCAGCGTGACGTGCCAAATGGTCTGCGTCTTCGTGGCTCCCAACGCCAGACTCCCCTCCCGATAACTCTCCGGGACATCTTTCAAGGCCTCTTCCGTAGTGCGAATCACCAATGGCAATGACAGAAGGCCAAGCGTCAGCAAACCGGCAAGAATGCTGTCTCCAAAGTCGAGATAAGTGACGAACAGCGCCATTCCGAAAAGTCCGAAGACAATCGACGGAATACCGCCGAGATTATTGGTCATCACGCGGATGAATCTCACCATTCTTGTGTTGCGCGCATATTCATTCATGTAGATTCCACTCATGATTCCCACAGGAAAGGCAAACAAGGCACTTCCCCCCATCAGGCAGAGCGTTCCTACAATTGCCGGAAATATTCCGCCGGCTTTCATGCCGTCGCGCGGAGCTTCCGTAAGAAATTCCCAGCTCAAAGCTCCCGCCCCCTTGTAGATAAGGAAACCGAGAATGCCGAACAATACGGCGACTATCGCATAACTGAATATTCTGAACATCAGGAACACAGCCCACTGTTCCATCCGGCGGCGACGACCATAGTCGGCTAATAAATTTTTAAATCTATCCATTGTCGTAATTGGTTGTTTTTATCTTCTGTTGCGTGCCGATATATAGCTGACGCAACTGTTAATCAAGAAAGTAATCACAAACAAAATCACTCCGAGCAGGAACAATGCCTGATAGTGTGCCCCTCCGGCCGGAGCTTCTCCGAGTTCGGCGGCAATTGTAGCCGGAATGGTGCGCAATGGCTCAAAAATGGTTGTCGGCATCACTGCCGCATTTCCGGTCACCATCAACACGGCCATTGTTTCTCCTACGGCACGACCGATACCGAGCACAACGCCGGAAGTAATGCCTGACGATGAATAAGGGATTACAACCCTACGGATAGTCTGCCAGCGAGTGGCCCCCAACGCAAGGCTTGCTTCGCGCATATCACGCGGACAGCTGCGCATCGCATCTTCCGACACCGCCACAATCGTAGGCAATGCCATAATAGCCAACACAATGCTTCCCGCCAATCCGGACTCTCCTACAGGCAGGTCAAGAACATTCTGGAGGAACGGAACAATCACAATGAGTCCGAAAAATCCATAGACTACCGACGGTATGCCATTGAGCAGTTCAATCACCGGACGAAACATCGCCCGAACTCGCTCTCCTGCCATTTCCGACATATAGACCGCTATCGAAATGCCGAACGGCAAAGCAATCAGGATGGCTACAAGACTTACCCACAGGGTGCCGAGCACCAGCGGAAGAATCCCGAATATCGGCGAAGGCGCTGCCGTGGGAAACCATTCCGTACCTCCAAGCACTTCCCCAAGGGAGATATTATTGTCGTCAAGAAACTTCATTTTTTGCTGACCTTCCACCAAATTTTTCGGCACAAAGGCGATGATGCGGGAATCTGCGGCAATCAGCGAATCGAGCAACGTGCCACAATGCTCATACTGTGCCCCCAATTGCTCGGGTGTGAACCGCTTTTCCATGTCTTCAAGACGGAAAAGGCTGATAGACTCATCTTTGCCTCCCACTTCTTTCCAATTGGTAATCTCCTCATCAAAGACATCCTTGATTTCCGCCGCCGTCAGCGCATTGACAGGATTTTCCGGATTGACGGCAAGCACATAACCTTCTTCTATTACTTTCGAGCGAAAAAGTCCGGCTCCTTCCGTAAAGAGAAATCCCACAATCAGGAGAATCACGACACTGGTGACAAATCCGCTGACCGTCAGCAGGCGTTTCGCCACAATGTCAACAATTTTTCTCATTTCTTTTTTCATATCCAGTTTGTTATGATTTGTTGATTTCGATGACCGTCTCCGGTGTCAATTAACCGGAATATAACCTGTCGACAACACGATTTTCTGACCTGCCGGAGACAACACATAATCCAAAAATCCCTGAAATCCGGACTCTCCCCCACGCAAATAATAGTAATAGAGCGGACGGACCACAGGATAAGTCTTGTTGACTGCCGTCTCCACCGAAGGCAGAACGTAGTGGACATTGTCGTAGGACACTGCCAAAGGCTTGACATAGAGGTTCAGATAGGCCATCCCGACATAGCCGATAGCTCCTTTGGTCTGCCGGATGGATTGAATCACCGCTCCGGTTGCGGGCATCGAGAGCACACCGCTCATATAGTTCTTGTTTTTCAAGACACTTTCTTTAAAGAATTCATAGGTTCCGGACGACGTTTCGCGCGAATAGACCACAATTTTCCAATCCGGACCTCCCACCTCTTTCCAGTTTGTGATTTTTCCACGAAAAATGTCCTCCAACTGCTGCCGAGTCAGTTTCGACACAGGATTCTGCGGGTTGACAATCACGGCAAGAGCATCGTAAGCCACCACCATCTCGCGGAATTGCTTCCCCCCTTTGCTCAGTTTCATCTTCTCGCTGAACTTAATCGGACGGGAAGCCATCGCAATGTCGGTTGTCCCGTCAAGCAAGGCGGAAATTCCAACTCCCGACCCTCCTCCGGTGACAGTCAGTTCTGACTTTGGATTGGTTTTCAAAAAATTTTCGATGAATTCTTGCGTCAGTGGCAGAACAGTGTCGCTGCCTTTGATTCTCTGAGCTGTAGCCTCGCCCGCCATGGCAAGCAACAACAGCAATGCAACAAATACCTTTTTCATTGGTTCTTTAATTTGACTGCACAAAAGTAGATATACGGCTTCGTCATATGATAACAGCGACATCACATTGCCGTTACATTTCGATTACAACAGATTCTTCTTTGCCTGTCTGCCAACATTATCGTACCTTTGAAAAAATCAGAAAACAATGAAACATAAAAGACTCCGGATTATCTTTCTTGCGCCGGTTCTGATGCTGTTTGCAGGTTGCGGACAACGACAAGACGACAATCAAGGCAATGCTCCTTTCAGCGCAGACTCGTCACAAACAGTGACCTCGACAACGTCTTCCGAACTATCCCACAAGACAAGAAAAAGCAAAACGTCGCTACACCTCGATTCATTAGGCTACATCAACGTGGCGGAAGCCGATTCGTCGATTGCTGTCAGCATGATGTATGCTTCTCCCGAAAATTTCACAGGCGAACGGCTCTATGAAGATTTACGCGAAGCCTATCTCCATCCCGATGCGATGGCCTGCCTGCTGAAAGCGCAACAACTTTTGCGGAAACGCCGTCCGGGATGCAGGCTGATTGTCTATGATGCCGCCCGCCCGATGTCGGTCCAGCAAAAAATGTGGGATGCCGTCAAACACACCGACAAGAAAATATATGTCTCAAATCCCGCTAATGGAGGAGGAATGCACAACTACGGGCTGGCGGTAGATGTCAGCATACTCAATGAAGACGGCACCCCGCTGCCGATGGGCACTCCGGTCGACCATCTCGGCAAAGAAGCTCATATCACAACAGAAGAAATTCTGGTGAAAAAGGGATTCATTACAGAAGAGCAGCGACAAAACAGGCTGTTACTCCGAAACGTGATGACAGAAAGCGGTTTCCGCTCATTGCCCACCGAATGGTGGCACTTCAACTATTGCAGCCGCCCGGTAGCCCGCCGCGACTATCGCCCGATTGAATAAAAGCCGTTCCACTCCGCTCTGTCTTCAGAAAGCGTTCAACAATTCGTCCAGCAGATTCGGTTTGTCTTCCATCAGGACAGACGGTCTGAGAGGGGAATTATATTCAGCAATATATCCTTTATGATCTATCAGCACATACAAAGGAAAAAAATCACCGTTATAGGCGACAAAACCTTTTTCTTTTCCTGTCGGAGCATGCAGCAAATATCCTTTCAGTCCAACTAACTACAAAGCCGCCTTCCATTCCTTTTCTGCAGAACCGATACACACATAGACATATGCCAGCCTGTCCTCATAAGCCGCATACTTTTTATGCAAATCTTCCAACATACCGAACTCTTTCCGACATGGACCGCATCCTATAGCCCAAATGTCCATATAGACGACTTTTCCTTTCAAATCACTTAAAGACACCGGTTTCCCTTCTTCGTTCATCAATGTAAAGTCAGGAGCAGGCTGCCCTGGGCTCATCTGCCCGAAATAACGGTCTGACAATTGCCGCATCTTCTCTGCGACAGCCGGAGTCGTCAGTCTGCTCAGAATCTTCTCTCCTACAGACTTCAGCCCACTGACATTTCCGTCTCGGTTCATGGTTACATCCGACATGAATGCAACCACTTCGTGACAATCCCGCAAGCTCTTTTCGGGGATAACCGCTTCAGCAATTGCCAGATGCCGGCTCCACTTTTCCTCAACGCCCTCGCCGCTCCACAGAGAAACAAGAGGATACATTCTCGAATAGAAATAACTCCTGGCAAATCCAAGTGCTGAAGGCGACTGAAAGAAATTGAAATCCGAAGACTGATAGACCGGCGATTTTTCTGACCGCTCACCATTGAAACACCGTACATTGTACCGGAAAAACAGTGCGGACAAAGCATTGGGGTCGACGGAGACCATACGGATTCCGTCAAAATACCCCCGATAGAGCAGATAGTCCGCATGCGGAATCCTTCCGTGACGCGACTCAAAATTCTGAACTTCGCTCCTATATCCGTCCACATACCGCTTCACCTTGTTCAGATAGGCTGTATCCGACAGCACGCCGGGCTTCCAACCCTCTCTCGCCAAGCCGAGATATTCCCTGCGAAACTTACGGTAAAGTTCCAGTTCAAGACTCAGTTCTCTTGTCCGAGTCGCTTCCGATGCTTTCAGCTGAATGGATTCCGGACATTTCTCAAAGTCAAACGCCAGATAAATGGTGTCTCCCGCACAAACCGAAACAGTCACGGCATCTCCTAAATAAAGATACATATCCTGCATTCCCAACACCGGCAACTGCCTGCAAAACGTTCCGTCATCTCTGAAAGGCACATCAAAGCCATCCCCGGCAAACAAGTTGGTTACAGCCACTCGAAATGATTTTTTGTCGGCAGGCACATTGACCGCTTTTCCCTGCAATACGAAACTGCCTGTTTCCGGAATCCGGGACATCTGCCCTCCTTGTGCATTGTCCGACAAGGTGGCTATGACAGCAAGTATCAGGGTCTTTGCATATCGCACAATCGTCTCCATTCTGCATAATTTTGATAAGTCAGCCGCAATTTAAAGATTATTTTCCAACTACGACGCTCAGAATTCCGAAAATCCGCACCAAAATTTCAGGCAGCCGAATCTTCTGCCGGCAGGGCGCAGGTGCGTTTAAGCCGACGATAGACATAGATAAATGCCGGTATCAAAAAAAGGTCGGCGGCAATCCAAGCCAACGAGTCGCCGTAGCATACGCCGATATACCCGACGGCCGGCACCAGAAACAGACTTACCAAGGCTCGGGCTATCATTTCCATCACACCCGAACACATCGCAAAATTCGTATATCCCGCACCCTGTATCGTATAGCGCAACACGCACAACAGCGCCAGCATCGGCATGAATATGGCAGACACATGCAGAAACAACGCCGTGTTGCGAATGATTTCATCTGCCCCGCGGTCGACAAACAGCAAGGCAAACTCCTCTGAAAAGCCAAAAAGCACAATAATTGTGAAAACTACATATATGGTCGCCATCAGCATACTCGATTTCACCCCGAGCCAAATACGCTTGGGCTTGCCTGCTCCATAATTCTGTCCGGCAAACGTCGCCATCGCAATGCCGAGGCTCTCACACGGGCAGATAAAGAACATCTTCACACGCATTGCCGCCGTGAAAGCCGCAACGCAACTCGTCCCCAAGGCGTTGTTGGCGCTCTGAAGCATGATACTTCCGATGGCTGTGATGGAAAACTGCAATCCCATCGGCACTCCTATCTTGAGCAGCATCCTGACATGACGGGGAGACAGAACCCGGTCGGAAGCATCTCCTTTAAGAATATCAAACCGACGCATCATATAGACGTAGCAAAGCCATGCCGACATGGCTTGCGAAAAGACAGTGGCGATTGCAGCACCGGCAACGCCCCATCCGAGTGTGACGATACAGAAAAGGTCAAGGGCAACGTTGAGTATGGTGGAAAACAACAAGAACCAAAACGGCGTCTTACTGTCACCCAATGCCCGGATGACACTCGACAGCAAGTTATAGTAGAACGTGGCAGGGACTCCGACAAACGTGATGAGCAGATACCAATAAGCGTCTTCAAAAATCATTTCCGGCGTTTGCATAATACGGAGAATCGTTCCGCAAAACAAACAAGTCACCAAAGCAATGCCGACCGACATCCATGCCGTCAGCTTCAACCCGGAAAACACATAGCGCCGCATATCGCCGTAGTCCCTCGCTCCAAACTTTTGCGCCACCGGGATACCGAAACCACAACAGCACCCCGAACAAAAACCCAATATCAGGAAAATATCCGAGCTGCTCGCTCCAACTGCTGCAAGAGGATTGATTCCCAAAAACTTACCAACAATAGCCGCATCAATCAGAGAATAAGTCTGCTGCAAGAGGTTGCCCAACAACAAGGGCATTGTGAATCTGAAGATTTGCGGGAGCGTACGCCCGCTTGTCATTTCATTATAATTTGCCATAAACAAACCTGAAAACCGCGACAAAATTACAGATTCCCCCTAAAAAACGATGCGGAAAGCCTCTAATTTTAACACATTTTTTTACAATAAAAAAGGGACTGCCATGTAGGCAATCCCTTTGTCCGCTTTGCATGCAAAGCAAATTTATTTCACAACCAGCTTCGCGGTTCTAACGCC